>NZ_JAFCMA010000009.1:0-246334 GCF_018130125.1 Bradyrhizobium sp. AUGA SZCCT0177
CGCCTTGTCGTCTTCGCCAATGCCGTAATCAGGTCCGGACAGCCTTGGAAAGGCGCTAACGCCTCTTGACAGCTAACACGGTAGATCCCGGCTCAAGGCCGGGACGACGACTTAGATCTACGCCACCATCCGCGCCGCTCCCATCTGGGTCAGCACCGAATCCAGGCAATCGATCATCATCGAGATCTCCTCGCGCGTGACGTTGAGCGCCGGCATGAACCGCAGCGCGTCCGGCTGCGGCGAGTTCAACAGCACGCCTTCCGCAAATGCCTGCGCGACGATCGAGGCGCCGATCGGCAGTTTGAGATCGAGCGCCAGCAATAGCCCCCGGCCGCGCACGTTGCCGAGACCGTGGCGCGCCGACAGTTTCTGCAATTCGCTTTCCAGGAACAGACCGGCGTCAACGGCTTGCTTCAGGAAGTCGGGTGTTGCGACGTGTTCGAGCACCGCAAGGCCCGCGGCGCACATCAGTGGATTGCCGTTGAAGGTGCCGCCCTGGTCGCCGTGCTCGAAACAGGACGCATATTCGGTCGCCAGCAATGCCGCCAGCGGCACGCCGCCGCCGATACCTTTGCCGAGCGTCATGATGTCGGGCTCGATCCCGGCATGCTCGTAGTGGAACAGTTTTCCCGACCGGCCCATGCCGGTCTGGATCTCGTCGAGGATCAGCAGCAGCCCGCGCTCCTGGGTCAGCGCCCGCAACTCCCTGAGGAATTGATCGGTCGCCGGCCAAACCCCGGCTTCGCCCTGCATCGGCTCCAGCATGACCGCAACGGTCTTGCTCGAGATCAGCCGCTTGACGGAATCGAGATCGTTGAGCTGCGCCTTTGGAAATCCGGTGACCTTGGGCTCGAACAGCGGCTCGAACGCCTTCTTGCCCGACGCCGACATGGTGGCGAGCGTGCGGCCGTGGAAGCCGCCAACAAAGGTGATGATCTCATGCGCGCCGCCCTTGTACAGCGTACCAAATTTGCGCGCGAGCTTGATGGCGCCCTCGTTGGCTTCCGCCCCCGAATTCGCAAAGAACACCTGGTCGAAGCAGCTGTTGGCGACCAGTGCATTGGCGAGCTTGAGGCTGGGCTCGTTGAAGAACGCCGGGCTTGGCGTCAACAGCAGTTTTGCCTGCGCGGCAATCGCGTCGGCGACGATGGCAGGCGAATGGCCGAGGCAATTGACCGCCCAGCCCTGCATGAAATCGAGATAGCGCTTGCCGCTGTCGTCCCACAGATAGGCGCCTTCGCCCTTGACGAAGACGGTGGGGGGCCGCGCGGTGATGTTCATCAATGCGTCGAACGGTTGGGTAGCGCTGGTCATGTCGAACTCCTCGTTGGGTTTGGGTGAAGGGCTGGCCGAAACGCAAGAAGGCCGCACTTTTCGGGTGCGGCCTTCTCGAAAACGTTGCTGAACTAGTTGATCAGCGGTGTCGTCGGACATGGCGCAGCCCATCATCGTCGCTGGAGCGACGACGGAAAGCTGCGCGGCGGTTGGTCCGGTTCAATGTCATGGCGCAGGCCCATACAGCCGAATGGCCGGCCCTGTCAAGCGGGGAGCTGGTCATCACTCGATCTCATAGTGGCGGAATTCCTCTGATATGTCGGCTTTGATCGCCCTGGCGGCGGCTATGTCGCTCTCCGCGCCGCTTTCATCGCCCTTTTTCCGCTTGGCTATGCCGCGGCCATACAGCGAGTTCGCCAATTTCGGATCGACGCCAAGGGCAACCGTGAAACCGTCGATCGCCGCGTCGAATTGGCCGAGCTTGAGATAGCAGAAGGCGCGGCTGTCGAGCGTCTGGGCATCGTCCGGCCTGTGCCTCAGCGACTCGCTGCAGTCTGCAAGCCCTTCCTGCGGACGGCCGAGAATGGCCCGTGTCAGGCACCGGGCGTTGAGCGCGGCGGCGTATTTCGGATTGAACCGGATCGCCTGGTCAAAGTCGGACAGCGCCCGTGAAAAGTCGTGACGGTCAAAGTGAAGAAGGCCGCGCGCATAGGCATCGCGATATTCGTCAGGCGCCAGCCGCAGCGATTGGTGCAGGTCGGCCAGCGCGCGTTCTATATCGCCTTTGCCCCTGAACAGGCGCGCCCGGTTGCCATAGGCGGCGGCGTAGTTCGGATCGAGCCGGATTGATGTGTTCAGGTCGGCGAGCGCGCGGGCTTCGTCGCCGTGATTCCAATAGGCGGTGCCGCGGTTGAAATAGGCGAGTGCGAATTTCGGGTCGAGCTTGATCGCGTGATCATAGTCGGACATCGCACGGCTGAACTCGTTGATGTCACCATAGGAGTTGCCGCGGTTGTTGTAGTACCAGGGATCGATCGAATTGAGCCGGATCGCCTGATTATAATCGGCGATCGCCTTTTCTGGTTCACCCTTGTCGCTGTAGGTGATTCCACGGTTGAACCAGGCGAACGATCCCTTCGGATCGAGCGCGATCGCGCGGTCCAGGTCGGCGATGGCCCTGTTAACCTCGCCCTTGCGACGCCAGGCTTCGCCACGGTTGGTGTAGGCGCCGGCAAGCTTCGGATTGCGCCGGATCAGTTCGCTGAAATCGGCAATGGCGCGGTCGCTGTCGTTCTTGGTGAGGTAGTTGGCGCCACGATTGAGGTAGGCGCCGACGAGGTCTTTTGGCTTCGTACCTTTCGCCGCGATCACGCCGGTGCAGCCCGCGATGATCTGGTCAGGGGTGGCCTTGCCACCGCTAAAGCATGAGCTTCGGGCCATCGCCAGGGGAGACGGTGCCTTCGCGAAAGCCGGCATTGCGGTGAACAGGGTCACCAGACACAGCATGGCCTTGGCGGCACGGAAACCAATCTCAGTCCTCTTGAAACTCGCCATCATCGATCTCGCGCTGACCCGCGTTGCCAATCTGAAAATTGTCTCCCTTTGTGACCGGAAGGTCCGGCTTGGTTCACATTCCAGGCTTCGCAATTGAACCGGCTCGATAATGGAGCCGACCAAGGCGGGCCCACCAACCGCACAAGGTCATCCCAGTGTCCGACGACTATTCCTATCCCATCGATATCGACAGCATCCGCAGGGCATTTCCGCCGGGCACCGAGGCGCCGCCGTTGCTGATTGATTTTGCTGGCTGGCTCAAGGGGCGCGATTGGGGCAATGCCGGCTGCTACGAGCTTGTCGGAGACTTTTCCGACAATGCGCCGATCGTCGACGGCAGCCCGCTGCGCGACCAGTTCGCGCTGTTTGCGCGGTTGCCGGAAGGCTCTGTCGTCGGCGCCTGGTACGGGGCCGGCACCAGCGTCGCCAATGCGCCGATCGTGGTGCTGGGCTCCGAAGGCCACTACGAAATCATCGCGGCTTCGCTCGAGGGTTTGCTGGCCAAGATCGCAATCCAGCGATTTGAGGAAGACGTGATGTGGACCGACTTCACCCCGCATGAAGATGCCGAGGATGAGACGGACGAACTCGCCGATTGGTTGGCCAAACGTTTCCGCGTGAGGGACCTCAGGAGTTTGACGGAGCCGCCGACCGGACTGCCGGACTTCGGCCAATGGATGGAGAAATGGTGCAGGGATCGCGAGGCGTTTTGGGAAAAGCATCCGGCGATGACTGGGCTCGCGGAGCAGTTGGTTGCGCACCGGCCACCTGGCAAGACGCCATGGGATCGCACGATGTTCGAGGTCGCGATCGCGGGCCAGCAGTATCAGGTGCGCGTGCTAGATCGGGGCCGCCAGCCGATCGAAGAAGTCGTCGCGATTGAACCATTGCTGCGCGGTCTGCGCGACGACATGTGGCGCGCACAACCCGATCTCGGCCTCTGGTATTCTATGTCGTTTTCGATGGGGGCCGATGGCCGCATCCTGCCGCGCTTCGACTATGAGACGCGTCCGGCGATCAATGACGTTCCCGTCGCAATTGCCGAGGCGCGCACCGACCTTGTTCGCGCACCCCGACCGGAACGATGGGTGCCGGCCTGGCTGTCGACTTCCTGAACGCGCCGTCCTGGAATCCCGCGACGCTGCCGTGCATGGCGGAGGGTCTTTGCAGTGGGGTGGCCAGAGATGCCAAAGACAAGCCTGCGACGCGACGCATCGCAATTGCCCGCGACCGCCGATCCGGTATTCTAAGGCAATAGTACCGGGAACAAGTACTTGGCAGTATCGATCCAATTCCGAGAGCTCTGCGCGATCCCGACCGTGCCAGGTTTTTCGCTCGTCAGGAGCGCTGTCGCGAATGACGGCTCACTGCTATTCCTGTTTGCGGAGACGGCGACCGCCGAGTCTCTCGCCGCGACCTACAAGCGAGGCATCGGCGTGTTTCCGCGAACCCGCACGGAGATAGCGACGGGGCTTTGTCTGGTGAGGATGACGTCGATGGCGTCGCACACGATCGAGCTTCCTGAACTCGATTTGACCTTTCCCCAGGTTGACGTTTTCCCTGATGGACGAATCCTTGTTGCGGGGCCGAGGTGCGCGTGGCGAAGCAACGATGATTTCGACCTCAACGGTGCCATCATCCTACCCGAGACGGGCGCGGCAACGCGAATACTGTTGGGAGACGGAATAAGCTCGATGCAAATCGACAGTCTTGGCCGCATCTGGGTCGGTTATTTCGATGAGGGTGTGTTCGGCAATTTCGGTTGGGGAGGCCGGGACGGACCCCCTCCCGTCGGTTGCTCTGGGCTCGCTTGCTTCTCAGCTTCAGGTGAGAAAATCTGGGAATTTCCGGGGAACCCGATCTACGCAATTTCAGATTGTTACGCGCTCAACGTTTCCGGCACCGATGCTGCGATCTTTTTCTACACGGATTTTCCGCTTTGCCGGATCAGCGGTAACTTTGAGCTGACCTATTGGAAGCCAAAACTGGCGGGCTGCAACGCATTCGCAATCTCCGAAACGGAGGTTCTCTTTTCCGGCCAGTACAATGATCCGGCCGATGCTGCGTATGTCGGAAGGCTGGCGTCAGGAGGGTTGGGCGAGACCAAGCGGGTACGTCTATTGATGCCGGACGGGTCAGGTCGATCCGGCGGGCAATTACTAGGGCGCGGCAACTCCCTCTACCACTTCGACGCCGAGAAGGTGTGTCGGCTAAGTCTGGACTAGCAAGGCGCTCAAAACCCCGCGACGCTGCCGTGCAGGTCGTATTGGTCCGCACGCTCGATCTTGGCGGTGACGATTTCGCCGACTCGTAGCGGCCGGCGGCTGGAGACGTAGACCGCGCCGTCGATCTGGGGCGCGTCGGCCTTGGAGCGGCCTTTCGAGACGGTCGGACCGACTTCGTCGATGATGATCTGCTGCCGCGTGCCGACCTTGCGCTTCAGCCGCCGTGCCGAGATTTTCTGCTGCCGCGCCATCAGCGCGTTCCAGCGCTCCTGCTTGATCTCGTCGGGCACGGGATTGCCGATCGCATTCGAGCTCGCGCCGGCGACCGGTTCATATTTGAAACAGCCGAGGCGATCGATCTCGGCTTCCTCGAGCCAATCGAGCAAATAAGCAAAATCGGAATCGGTTTCGCCGGGGAAGCCGACGATGAAGGTCGAGCGCAGGGTCAGCTCGGGACATTGCTCGCGCCACTTCTTGATCCGCGCCAGCGTCTTTTCCTGCGCCGCCGGGCGCTTCATCGCCTTGAGCACTTCCGGGCTCGCGTGCTGAAAGGGAATGTCGAGATAGGGCAACACCTTGCCCTCGGTCATCAGGCCGATGACTTCGTCGACATGCGGGTAGGGGTAGACATATTGCAGCCGTACCCAGGCACCGAGTTCGCCGAGTTCTTTTGCGAGGTCGAAGAACTTGGCGCGGACCTGGCGGTCCTGCCACGGGCTCTCGGCATATTTGATGTCGATGCCGTAGGCTGACGTGTCCTGCGAGATCACAAGCAGTTCCTTGACGCCGGCGGCGACCAGTTTTTCTGCCTCACGCAGCACGTCACCCGCCGGGCGCGACACCAGGTCGCCGCGCAGCTTCGGGATGATGCAGAAACTACAGCGATTGTTGCAGCCTTCGGAAATCTTCAGGTAGGCGTAGTGCCGCGGCGTCAGCTTGACGCCCTGCGGCGGCACCAGGTCGAGATGCGGATTATGGACCGGCGGCAGCGCCCGGTGCACCGCGTCCAGTACGCTCTCATATTGCTGCGGACCCGTGATCGAGAGCACACCCGGATAGGCGGCCTCGATCTGCTCGGGTTCCGCGCCCATGCAACCGGTGACGATGACCTTGCCGTTCTCGGCCATGGCTTCGCCGATGGCGCCGAGCGATTCCTGCTTGGCGCTGTCCAGGAACCCGCAGGTGTTAACGATAACGATGTCGGCGCCGTCATGCTTGCGCGCCAGTTCATAGCCTTCGGCCCGCAGCCGCGTGATAATGCGCTCGGAATCCACCAGCGCCTTGGGGCATCCCAATGAAACAAAGCTGATCTTGGGCGCGGCGGCCTGTTGCATATCTTATCTGCCTGATTGATCAGCACGAGCTAGTCCCAATTGCCCACAATTACAAGGCTTTGCGCGGGACCATGACGTGCTATGGATGGGCCCGCCGGGTTAAGAGTTGATCGATGAGCGCTGAGTCGTCACCGAAAATCGTCATTGTCGACGAAAGCCCGATCCGCGCGGCCATTCTCGAAGAGGGGCTGCGGGAGGCGGGCTTTACCCGCGTGGTCCATATCAGCGAAATGCAGAGCCTGCTGGCGCGGATCTATTCCGAAGACCCTGATGTCATCCTGATCGACCTGGAAAACCCCAGCCGCGACGTGCTGGAGGCGATGTTCCAGGTCAGCCGCGCCGTGCGGCGGCCGATCGCCATGTTCGTCGACCAGAGCGACGCAGCCTCGATCCAGGCCTCCGTCGATGCCGGCGTCTCCGCCTATATCGTCGACGGCCTGAAGAAGGAGCGGATCAAGCCGATCCTCGACCTCTGCATCTCGCGCTTCAATGCCTTTTCCAAGCTGCAGGACGAGCTCGACCGTACCAAATCGGCGCTTGAGGAACGCAAGGTCATCGACCGCGCCAAGGGAATCCTGATGAAAGTGAAGGGGCTCACGGAAGACGAGGCCTACGTGCTGATGCGGTCCACCGCGATGCGCGAAAAGAAGAAAATCGGCGAGATCGCGCAGTCGATCCTGACCGCGTCGGAGCTGCTGAAATGACCACACCGCTGCATATCGGCTTCATCCCGCTGGTTGACGCTTCCGCGCTGATCATTGCCGTCGACAAGGGCTTTGCCGCCGCTGAGGGGCTCGATGTCACGCTGACGCGCGAAGTGTCGTGGTCCAATGTGCGCGACAAGCTCAATATCGGCCGGTTCGACGCGGCGCACCTGCTGGCGCCGGTAGCGATCGCCTCGAGTCTCGGCCTCGGCCACGTCAAGGTGCCGATCGTGGCGCCGTTCAATCTCGGGCTCAACGGCAATGCGATCACGATATCGCCAGCCCTGCATGCGGCGATCATGGGCGAAATCGACGGCGACCCGCGCAATCCGCTGGTGACGGCGCAGGCGCTCTCTCGGCTGGTGGCTGCGCGGCGCAAGGCCGGCGCGGAGCCGCTGACGTTCGGCATGACGTTTCCGTTCTCGACCCATAACTACCAGCTTCGCTTCTGGATGGCGGCGGGCGGGGTCGATCCCGACGAAGACGTTCATCTGGTGGTGCTGCCGCCGCCCTACATGGTGGACAGCCTGGCCAACGGGCATGTCGATGCGTTCTGCGTCGGCGCGCCCTGGAATTCGGTGGCCGTCGATCTCGGCGTCGGTCACATCCTGCACTTCGTCTCCGACATCCTGGTGCGTGCCGCGGAAAAGGTGCTTGCGGTCAGGCAAAGCTGGTCGGACAAGAATCCGGAAGTCCTGGCGGCCTTGATCCGGGCCGCCTCGCGCGCCGCGCATTTCATCGAGCAACCGGACAATCGCAGCGAGGCGGCGCATATCCTCGCGAAGCCGGAATATATCGGCGTCGATGCCGAAGTGATCCTGCGGACGCTGGATGGCCGGTTGAAGATTTCCCCCGACGGCAAGATCCGCGAGAGCAGCCGCTATCTGCTGGTCGGACGCGAGGGCGCCGCGCGGCCCGATCCCGCACAGGCTGCCTGGCTTTACGCCCAGATGGTGCGCTGGGGACAGACGGCAATGCGGCCGGACGCGCTCAAGACCGCAATGGGGGTGTTCAGGCCGGATCTCTATGACGCCGCCATGGGACAGCCAGCAAAGCTCGGTAACGGTTCCGACGCGGTCGGCGCCTTTGCCGGTCCTGCCTTCACCCCCGACGATATCGCCGGACATCTGGCGGCGTTCGAGATCGGTCGCTGGAAGCCGTGACGGCCTGACCTTGATGAGGCAAAACTAGGCATTGATATCAACTGCCTAATAATTGAGCTGACTGCCTTCCAAGTCGCTGTGAAGCGAGCTTCAGAGTTTCCCCAGCCTATTTCCAACGCTTTGATATTTCAAATAAGTTTTACGAAATCGGTTTGGCACGCAACTTGTATGTTGCAGTGCAGCCAAACCGACGCGGATGTCGGTCGGCTCAAGTCCAAGATGGATTTCCGCAGCAACGAAGCTGGTCGGACCGAACAGGAGCAAAAGCCCGGCACCGCGGCTGCGCCGAGTTCCAAACGGTCAAACCCATTCGTTGACGCCACCGATCGTGGCCGCAGGAGCTTCGTCACGTCAGATGAAAATGGAAACGCTCACAGTCGACTTTACCGACGAGCAGAAGCGCTACCTCGAAGGCTTCACCACCGGCCTGCAGATCAGCAGGGTCGGGCGCGGGCTCGGCGGCGGTTCGGGCAGTAAGGCGAATGCCGAGCCGAGCGGGCCTGACGCCGCGCACGTCAAGGCGCAGGACAGGGTTACCGCCTCCGGCAAGAAACTCGTCGAGCAGGAAAAGTGGAAGCGCGAGGAGCATCCGTTCGATGCCTATCCGCGCCTAAAGCAACATGCGCTGGTCGATGCGCGGCCGTCGCCGGCGGACAATTTCCGCTGGCGCTATTACGGCCTGTTCTATGTAGGACCGGCGCAGGACTCCTACATGTGCCGGCTGCGGATCCCGAACGGCATCATGAAGCATTGGCAGTTCGCCGGCATGGCGGACCTCGCCGAACAGCTGTGCGGCCCGTTCTGCCACGTCACCACGCGGGCGAATTTGCAGGTGCGCGAAATCCCGCCGAAGAACGCCGTGGCACTCATCGAAGGCATTCAGGACCTCGGCCTGTGTTCGCGCGGCTCCGGCGCCGACAACATCCGTAACGTCACGGGGACGCCGACGGCGGGGATCGATCCGCAGGAAATTCTGGACACCCGCGAATACGCCCGCGAGTGGCACTATCACGTCCTGAACGACCGCTCGCTGACGGGGCTGCCGCGCAAGTTCAACGTCGCCTTCGACGGCGCCGGCAAGATCGCGGTGCTCGAAGACACCAACGACATCGCGTTTTCCGCCGTCGAGGTGAAAGACGGTTTTGGCGTCGAGCCCGGCGTCTGGTTCAAGCTCGGCATCGGCGGCATCACGGGCCACCGGGATTTTGCCGCCGATACGGGAATCATCGTCAAGCCGGCCGATGCGACCAGGGTGTCGGATGCCATTGTCCGTGTTTTCATCGATCTCGGGGACCGCACCAACCGGCTCAAGGCGCGTTTGAAATATGTCATCGACGGCATGGGGATGGAAAAATTCCTTGTGCTGGTCGAGGAGAAACTCGGCGACGCGTTTACGCGCGTGCCGGCGGAGGCGCTGGCGCCACGGCCCAATTTCGAGCGCACGGCCCATATCGGCGTGCACAAGCAGAAGCAGGAAGGCCTGAACTGGATCGGCGTCGCACTGCCGCTCGGCAAAGTGACCTGCGAGCAGATGCGCGGCCTCGCCAGGATCGCGCAGGATCTCGGCGATGGCGATATCCGCCTTACGGTCTGGCAGAACCTGCTGATTCCTGGTGTGCCCGACGACAAGGTCGCGCTGGCTACGGCCGCGATCGAAGCCATCGGGCTGGCGATCGGGACCTCTGAACTCCGCGCCGGCCTGATTGCCTGCACCGGCCGCGCGGGCTGCAAATTCGGCCTTGCCGACACCAAGCGCACGGCCGCCAGGATCGCGGATTGGTGCGATCCGAAGGTGCCGATCGAGACGCCGATCAACATCCACCTCACCGGCTGCCACCATTCCTGCGCGCAGCATTACATCAGCGACATCGGTATGATCGGCGCGCGTGTCCCGGTCGGCGATACCGACGACACGGTCGATGGCTTTCATGTCTTTACGGGCGGCGGCTTCGGTCCGGACGCCGATGTCGGGCAGGAAGTGTTTCACGACGTCACGGCGGAGGACGTGCCTGTCTATGTCGAGCGGCTGTTGAAGGCCTATCTGGCGCATCGCGCTTCGCCTGATGAAACCTTCCTGACGTTTGCGCGCCGCCATGACGCCGAGACGTTGCGCAAGCTGGCCGACGCCCAAGTGTCCTCGTGAAGGTGTCCTCATGAACCAGATCACGCCGCCACCCAAGATCGAGATCATTCCCTCCAGCGCGCCGTTCTCCGAAGCGCAGCGCTCGTGGCTGAACGGGTTCTTTGCCGGTCTCTTGTCCGACGCGCCGACGCCGTTGTCGGCCGAGCAGGGCGCCGCCGTCATGGAAGGCGGCGAAATCGATGACGGCGCGCCGTGGCACGACCAGACCATGCCGATTGCCGACCGCATGAAGCTCGCGGAAGGCCGGCCAGTGCGGCGGAAGATGATGGCGGCGATGGCGCAGCAGGACTGCGGCCAGTGCGGCTACAATTGCAACGACTATTCGGACGCGATCGCCGGCAAGACCGAGGCGCGGCTCAATCTCTGCGTCCCCGGCGGCAAGGAAACCGCCCGGATGCTGAAATCGCTGTATGAAGAACTGGACAAGGCGCCGGCCGCGTCGCCATCGGCTGCTGCCGCACCCGCCGCCGCGGCGCCGGCGGTCGTCGCAGAGCCGGGCCGCTCGCGCGACAACCCGGCGCCGGCAAAATTCCTCGGGCGCTATCTGCTCAACAAGGGCCAATCGGAAAAGGAAACCTGGCACATCGACTTCGACCTGTCGGGCTGCGGGCTCGATTATGTCGTCGGCGATTCCTTCGGCATCTTCGCCCGCAACGATCTCGGCAATGTCGATCAGATCATTGCCTTGCTCGGCGCCTCGCACACCACCAAAGTCCGCGGCAAGACCTTGCGTGAAGTGTTGCTCGACGATGTCTCGCTGGCGCCGGCGCCGGATTCGCTGTTCGAACTGATCTCCTACCTCACCGGCGGCGCGCAGCGCGAGAAGGCGAGGGCGCTGGCGCAGGGCGAGGATCCCGACGGCGATGCCACGACGCTCGACGTGATGGCGGTACTGCAGAAATTTCCCAATGTGCGGCCGCATCCCGAAGCCTTCGTCGAAGCGCTGGAAGCGTTGCAGCCGCGGCTCTATTCGATCTCTTCCTCGCACAATGCGACGCCCGGCAAACTGTCGCTGACGGTCGACTGCGTTCGCTACGTCATCAACAAGCGCAAGCGGCTCGGCCTTGCCTCCACCTTCCTCGCCGAACGCATCCAGCCCGGCGACGAGGTCAAGGTCTATGTGCAGAAGGCCCACGGCTTTGCGCTGCCGGAGGATCCGAAAATTCCGATCATCATGATCGGGCCGGGCACCGGCATCGCGCCGTTCCGCGCCTTCCTGCATGATCGCCGCGCCACTGGCGCGCCCGGCAAGAACTGGCTGTTCTTCGGCCATCAGCGCAGCGACTGCGACTTCTTCTACCAGGACGAACTCAACGCGATGAAGACGTCGGGGCTCTTGACGCGGCTGTCGCTGGCGTGGTCGCGCGACGGCGACAAGAAGTTCTACGTGCAGGACCGCATGCGCGAAGTCGGCCGCGAGGTGTGGACGTGGCTCGCCGAGGGCGCCAACGTCTACATCTGCGGCGACGCCAAGCGGATGGCCAAGGACGTCGAGCGCGCGCTGGTCGATATCGTCGCCCAATTCGGCGCCCGGTCCACCGACGAGGCCGTCCTGTTCGTCGCGGAACTCAAGAAAAAGGGCCGGTTCCAGCAGGACGTTTACTAACGGGACTACAATCGTAACCCGGCGGGTTCCAATTCGCTCAAATCGGCCCGAATAAAATTCTCGCCCGAATTGGGTCGAGAGAATTTTTCACTGGAAAGTGAGTCCGGAGGAGGGTCCGCATCACTATTTTTAGGGCCCGCTTGCAAGTTGGCGCGAACGATATTCCATATGCAGCCCATGCTGCGTTGGAGATCGACGATGCGCGAACTATCGGCGGAAGCCCGCCTGCACCTCTATGCACGTTCCCTGTCCCGGCGGACCGGAACCGGATTCCATACCGTCGCGCTCTACGGCTCGTTCGCGCTCATCGCCGCCATCGTGTTCAGCTCGCTCTCGGTTCATCCGTTCTAATTTGAAGCGTTCTTTTTTTGACGCGTTTTCTTAACGCGAACCGGAATCCACTTCGCTCGAAAACGCTATGTTACGGCCAGGCCGCGTAGGACGCGCCGCGCCGTATCTGCTCCAGTCGAGAACGACGTCGGTAGACGCCCGGCGAAACACCCTGGTGCTTGCGAAAGAACCGGCTGAAATATCCGGGATCACGAAATCCAAGACCGTAACCGATCTGCTCGACCGGAAGATCGAGTTGCTGCAGGCGCGTGCAGGCCTCCTCGATCAGTCGCAGATGCACGACGGCGCGAGGGCTGACGCCTTTTTCGCGTTTGCAGTGGGCGTGCAGCTTGTCTTCGGTAACGCCCAGCGCGGCGGCATAACGCGCGACCTGCCAGCCATCGCGGTAATGCAATTCTACCATCTGAAGAAAATTTCCGACCAGCCTGGTGCCGTCACCCCGGTGCGCGGCTTCGTCGGGCGCTTCGCCTGAGATGACGGAGCGCCACAGATGCAGGCAGAGCAGCAGCACATGCGATGACATCATCGTCGCGGTGCCGCGCCCGGGAGAATGCAGTTCGCGCACCAGCGCATCGCAGCCATGGATCACGGCGTTGAAGGCTTCGCCGACCTGTCCCGCCTTCAAGAGCACAAGCCGGTCGATGGTGCGGCGGAGGTGAAGTGCCTCGGCGCTGCCAGCAACGGTTTTGGTGAGAAAGTCTTCGGAGATCGCGATCAGATAGCCTTGCGCGCCGGCTTCGACCTGCAGGTCGCCCTCGAGATCGGCCGGCAGCCACAGCAGCGCCGGCGCCTCAAATGCGACATGGGTGCCGCGTAGCGCGACGGCGCCGCGCCGCGCCTCGATCACCATGAGGTGGGAACGGCGAAGTCCGCGCTGACGAATGACCCATTGGGCCGGCGCAAGGCTGGCGGAAAACCGCTCCGCATGGAGGGCCGGAATCGGCTTCTCCGCAAAGGCTTCCAGCCCCGAACCCAACTGCATGGCATCCCCCAACCGTGACAATCTACCGCTTGTCCCAAGCGCTCTTTGACGGAAGGATACAATCAATCCCCGGATACGTCCAATTCTATGCCCCGAGCGCTCCCATAGGCTGCATCCGGTCGAACGCCGCTCCAAGGCGATGGACGCAAAAGTCTCTGGGAGGAGAACATGGGGTCATCAGTCACCCGCTTCGCAGCGGGATTACTCGCCGTCACCGGGGCGGCCCTTTTCGCAGCCGATGGGCCGGCGCTGGCACAAAGCTCGGTCAAGATCGGTTACGCGCTTTCGCGTACCGGTCCCAATGCTGGCGGTGCCGCGGTGACGACGCTGCCGAACTACGAAATGTGGGTGAAGGAAGTGAACGCCGCGGGCGGCCTGAAGCTCGGCGACAAGCGGGTGCCGATCGAGGTTGTCCAGTATGACGATCGCTCCAGCGCTGAAGAAGCGGCGAGGTCGCTCGAGCGGCTGATCACCCAGGACAAGGTCGACTTCATCCTGCCGCCCTGGGGCACCGGCCTCAATCTGGCGGTCGGGCCGATCCTGAACAAGGCCGGCTATCCGCATCTCGCATCGACCGCAGTGACCGACCGCGCGCCTGAACTGGCCAAGCGCTGGCCCAACAGCTTCTGGCTGCTCGGCACCAGCGCCGGCGCCGCCAACACGCTGGTGGATCTCTTGGTCAAGCTGCGCACCGAAGGCAAGATCGGCGACACCGTCGCCATGGTCAGCGTCGCCGACGGCTTTGGCATCGACTTGTCGGGCGCCGCGCGTCCTGCACTGGCAAAAGCCAATTTCAAGCTGGCCTATGACAAGACCTATCCGGTCGGCACCCAGGACCTCAGCCCGATCGTCAACGAGGTCAAGGCGCTCAATCCGGATGTCTTCATCGCCTTCAGCTATCCGCCGGATACGCTCGGGATCACCGAACAGGCGCGGATCGCAAGCTTCAATCCAAAAATCTTCTACACCGGCGTCGGTACTGCTTTTCCGCTGTTCAAGCAGAAGTTCGGCGCCAATGCGCAGGGCGTGATGGGGATCGGCGGCTGGAGCGGCGACAGTGCGCCGATCAAGGATTACCTCGCGCGTCACAAGGCGGCATCGGCGAACGGCGCGGAGCCGGATCGCTGGGCCAGTGCGGTGACCTACGCCAGCCTGCAAATGCTGCAGCAGGCGATCGAGCGCGTCGGCAAGATCGACCGTGAGGCCGTCATCAAGGACCTGCAGACCGGGACCTTCGATACCATCATCGGCAAGGTCAAGTTCGAGAACAACCTGCCGACCAAATATTGGTGGGTCGGGCAGTGGCAGGACGGCGAATTTTACGGCGTCGGCCCGGCCACCAACGAAGGCGCGCGTACGCCTGTTGTCCCGAAGCCGGCATGGAAGGCGCCGTGATCGGCGATTGGTCCAGACGGCACTGAGTAAATGACGAACGCCATCTTCACCGGCCTGATGCTCGGGGGCATGTACGCGCTGATCGCCATGGGGCTGACGCTCCAATATGGCGTGGCGCGGATCATGAACCTGTCCTACGGCGAGTTTCTCGTCGCGGCGGCCTTTGCGTCCTATTGGCTGTTCACGGGATGGGCATTGAACCCGTTGCTTGGACTGGCGCTCGTCATTCCCGCCGGTTTCGGCGTGAGCCTGTTGCTGTACCGCGTCCTGCTCACGCCGCTGGTGCGCCGGGCGCGGACGCGGGGCGCGCTCGAAGTCGACAGCATTCTGGCGACCTTCGGCATGATGTTCATCGTCCAGGGCATCATGCTGTCGATGTTCGGCGGTGCCTACTTCAGCTACTCCTTCCTGGCGATCCCGGTCAGCCTGTTCGGTGAAATCCTCGCACTGAACCGGCTGATCGCGTTCGGCCTGGCGGTCGCGGTCGGGCTCGCGCTGTATCTGGCCCTGACCCGCACCCGGCTCGGGACCTCGATCCGCGCCGTTGCGGTCGATCCGATGGCCGCGCAGCTGGTGGCGATCGATGTGGTCAGGACGTCCGCATTCGCATTCGCGCTTGGCGGCGCGCTGGTAGCGGCGGCCGGCGTCCTGATCAGCATGTTTCTGACATTCAGCGCTTCGTCGGGCGTGATCTTCACCATGAAGGCGCTGATCGTGGTTGTCATGGGCGGCGTCGGCAATCTGCTCGGCTGTCTCGTCGCAGGTTTGGCGCTGGGTCTGAGTGAATCCTTGGTCGCGACCTTCGTCGATCCGGGCCTGACGCTGGCGGTGAATTTCGCGCTGTTCCTCGGCGTCCTGCTGGTCAAGCCGGCGGGGCTGTTCGGGAGGGCGCAGCGATGAGCGCAATGCGCCTTGCCGCCGCGCTCGCAAGCTGCGCCGGCCTTACCGTGCTGGCGCTGCTGCCGATGTACGTCGATGCCTATTACCTCGCACTCGCGATCGGGCTTTTGCAATTCACGGTGCTCGCGACCGCATGGGGGCTGTTCTCCGGACCGACGCGTTATGTCTCGCTGGCGACGACGGCGTTTTTCGGGGTCGGCGCCTATACCGTCGCCGTGCTCGGCGAACTGCTTTCCTGGCCGCTGGTGCTGCTGATCGCGACCGTGATCGGCGCACTGATGGCCGTCATCGTCGGCCTTTCCACGCTGCGGCTCAGCGGCCTGCATTTCGTGATCTTCACGTTCGGGTTGGCCGAACTCATTCGCCAGCTCGTGATCTGGTACGAGGTCAACAAGACCCGCGTGCTCGGCCGCTACGTGTTCGTCGACATCACCCAGAAGGATATCTACTGGCAGCTTCTCGTGCTTGCGGTCGCGGTGTTCGTGATCGGCTGGCTGATCGCGCGCTCGCGGCTCGGCTTTGCGCTGCGCATCATCGGCGAGGACGAGACCGTCGCAAAACATTGCGGGATCAACGTCACCGTCGCCAAGGTGACGCTGTTCACGATCAGCGCCGTCTTCATGACGTTGGTCGGCGCGATCATGGCGCCGCGCTGGACCTATATCGAACCCTCGATTGCGTTCAACGCCACGATTTCCTTTGAAGTCGTGATCATGGCGCTGCTGGGCGGCGCGCACCGGCTCTGGGGACCGGCGCTCGGCGCCATTCCGCTGACATTGCTGTTCGAGTTCCTGGCGGCGCGGTTTCCGACCGCCTCGACGCTGATCATGGGCGTCATCTTTCTGCTGATCGTATACGCGCTGCCCGCCGGCGTCGTTGGCCTGTGGGACAATTTCAGGCGGCAATGGCGGCCGCAGCGCATCGAGCAGGGGGCCAAGGCATGATGGCCACAGCCGCCACCGTTCTGGAGATCAAGGGTCTGGTCCGGGCGTTCGGCGGCCTTGTCGCCGTCAATGCGCTGGATATGACGGTCGGCGCCGGCGAGATCGTTGGATTGCTGGGTCCGAACGGGTCGGGCAAGACCACCGCGCTCAATCTCGTCTCGGGCGTGCTGCGTCCGGATTCCGGCGCGATCCACTTCGCCGGGCACGACATTGCGGGAATGGCGACGCATCGCATTGCGCGCCTTGGCCTGGGGCGCACCTTTCAATTGGTCCGCGTGCTCGACGGCATGAACTGCGCCGAGAATGTCAGGGCAGGGCTTGCCTTTCATCCGGCACGCCTCGCACGCGGCGAAATGGACGCTGCCGCCACCCGGTTGCTGGAGCGGGTCGGATTGAAAGACTCCGATCAACGCATGGCGACCGAGCTAACTTACATCGACCGCAAGCGCCTCGAGTTGGCGCGCGCGCTGGCGCTGAAGCCGCGGCTTCTTCTGCTCGACGAGTGGCTGGCTGGGCTCAATCCTTCTGAGCTCTTGATCGGCATTGCGCTGATCCGCTCGCTGAAGGACGAAGGCCTGTCGATCCTGCTGGTCGAACACGTCATGGACGCGATCCGCTCGCTTTGCGATCGCTGCGTGGTCATGAACAGCGGCCGGAAGATTGCCGAGGGCACTCCGGACAAGGTGTTATCAGATCCCGCCGTCATCGAAGCCTATCTGGGAGCGGTAGCCGATGCTTGAGGTAGCGGATATCAGCGTCGCCTACGGCCAGCATCGCGCATTGACGGACGCCGCGCTGAACGTGGGCAGCGGCGAAATCGTCGTCATCCTCGGCGCCAATGGCGCGGGGAAAACCTCTCTGCTGAAAGCCATCGCCGGGATCGTGGCCTGCCTTCCCGGCAAGCGCGTCACGCTTTCGGGACGCGATATCTCCGCTCTTCCGGCCCACGAGATTGTCGAGGCTGGTCTGGCGCTGGTGCCGGAAGGTCGCGGCATCTTTGCCGATTTGACGGTCGCGGAAAACCTGTTGCTGGGCGCCAATCCGAAGCGCGCGCGTGACGGGGAGGCCGCGCGGCGGGAGCGGGTGTTGTCGCTGTTTCCGCGGCTCGGTGAACGGCTCGGACAGACGGTGCGGACCATGAGCGGCGGCGAGCAGCAGATGGTCGCGATCGGTCGCGCGCTGATGTCCAATCCCGACGTTCTCCTGCTCGACGAGCCCTCGCTCGGCCTGTCGCCGCTCCTGGTGCGCGAATTGTTCGCAAGCCTGCGCAAGGTGCGCGAGAGCGGCGTCGGCCTGCTGCTGGTCGAACAGAACGCGCGCGAAAGCCTCGCCATCGCCGATCGCGGCTATCTCATCGAGAACGGCAAGATCACCGGCAGCGGCACGGGGACCGAGCTGATGTCCAACGATGCCGTACAGCGCGCCTATCTCGGCGGAATTGTCGCAAGCGCGGTTTGAGAGTCACGAAAACAACCTGAAAACACGGAGGATCACGCCATGAACCAGATCAGTCTGCTGCTCGAAAACCAGGACGTCCAGGCGGTTGACGGCGTCACGTTCGATCGCCTCAACCCCATCACGGGTGAAGTTGCTACTCGCGCTTCTGCCGCGCAGATATCCGATGCCAAACGCGCGGCCGATGCAGCTGCGGCGGCGTTTCCGGCGTGGTCGGCGACCGGGCCGGGTCTGCGCCGAAAGATTTTGCTCAAGGCGGCCGACGCGCTCGAAGCCAAGACGGCGCAGTTCATCGAACTGATGGCGACTGAAACGGGTGCTACCGCCGGCTGGGCCGGGTTCAATGTGATGCTTGCAGCCGGGATGCTGCGCGAAGCCGCCGCCATGACGACCCAGATTTCGGGCGAGGTGATCCCGTCGGACAAGCCGGGCTGTATCGCGATGGCGGTCCGGCAGCCGGCCGGCGTCGTGCTCAGCATCGCGCCCTGGAACGCCCCCGTGATCCTCGGCGTCCGCGCCGTGGCGCTGCCGCTCGCGTGCGGCAACACGGTTATCCTGAAGGCCTCCGAAATCTGTCCGGGCACCCACCGCCTGATCGCCGAATGCCTGCGCGATGCCGGTTTGCCGCCCGGCGTGGTCAACGTCATCACCAACGCACCTGAAGATGCACCTGATCTGATCGAGGCCCTGATTGCACATCCCGCCGTGCGCCGCATCAACTTCACCGGCTCAACCCGCGTCGGCCGCATCATCGCCCAGACGGCGGCAAAATATCTCAAGCCGGCACTGCTCGAGCTCGGCGGCAAGGCGCCGCTGATCGTGCTCGATGATGCGGATATCGATGCCGCGGTCGCTGCTGCCGCTTTCGGCGCGTTCATGAACCAGGGACAGATCTGCATGTCGACGGAACGGATCGTGCTCGACAACAAGGTCGCCGACGCCTTCGTCGCCAAGCTGGCGACCAAGGCCGACTCGCTGGTGGCGGGCGATCCGCGCAAGGGCGGCACGCCGCTGGGGTCGCTGATCGGCGCTGATGCCGTCGATCGCATCCAGGGTCTCATCAAGGACGCGGTGAGCAAGGGCGCGCGTGTCGTGGCCGGCGGCCGGTCGGAGGGGACGTTGATGTCGGCCACCGTGCTCGATCACGTCACCTCGGTCATGCGGATCTATGGCGAAGAATCGTTCGGTCCGGTGGTCAGTATCGTGCGTGTAAATAACGTCGATGAGGCCGTACGGGTCGCGAACGACACCGAGTATGGATTGTCAGCGGCAGTGTTCGGCCGCGATATCGCCCGCGCGATGGACGTCGCCAAAAGGATCGAGTCGGGCATTTGTCATGTCAACGGGCCGACCGTGCACGATGAAGCGCAAATGCCGTTCGGGGGTACCAAGGCGTCCGGCTATGGGCGTTTCGGCGGCAAGGCAGGCATTGCCGAATTCACCGAACTGCGCTGGATCACCATCGAGACCGGTCCGCAGCATTATCCGATCTGAGTTTGGGCTGACATCGCGCCGCGGAAATCCCGCGGCGTGGCGCCAAAGAAACTCTTGAATGTCCGGGTCGCGTGCGCGCCGTCGGCGAAACCGCATTGCATGGCGAGCACCGCAATTGAAGTTTGCGACAGGGCAGGTTGCAGCAGCAGGTCTCGAAAGTGATCGACACGAAGCTGGAGCACGTGGCGTTCAAACGTCGTCTGCTGGTCGGCAAAGACGCGATGCAAGGTCCGCTCCGAAACGCCGAACGCAGTTGCAATCGCCGGGGCCGGCCGGATCGCCGCAATGTTCGCCCTCAGATAGGTGTCGATCAGGCCGAACAGCTCGGTGCGGGTAAGCTCGTGGTCGTCACCCGTTGCGAGACGAAGCAGGGTCGACAGATAAGCGACGATATCGGTTTCGGCCTGGCCCGGCCGCGCATCCGACAGCTGGATGGCCGCGCGAATGAACGCCGCGATCGAGCGCGCGATGGCGCCGGACAACGGAACGGGTCTTGCGCATAGAAGCTCGGCTTGCGGAAACATCCGGAGCAGTGTCGCGGCGGGCACCGTTGCGATCAGCACTTCGGAACGCTGTTCGGGTCCATCGAGCCGATCCTCGAACGGGCGCCGCGCGTCATAGAGTACGCCATATCCCGGCTCGATCGTGCCTTCGTTACCGGCCTGCGCCATCGAGCTTCGCCCGCGACGTTGAAAATCGAACATGAATTCGTCCGAGCCCGCCTTGCTCACGAGCCTTGCGTCGCGGCTGTAGCATTGCGGGCTGCTGTCGAAACGCACGAGCTTGACGCTGCCGAGTTCCACGAACTCGAAGTGACCGCTGACCCGCGTCGGACCGATCGGCCTCGTCTCGATATGGGCGAATGACCGGCAGATCGACTCGGTCCAGAACGCCTGGCGTTCGGCGGGGTGGATTTGGTCTGTCGAGACGCTGATCGGCATTGCGGGTGCGGTTCCACACGGTGATGACTCACCGTCGCCCGAATTCGGTCCGGCTGGCAAGGTCGAAAAGCTGGCAGGTTCATTCAAGACGGTGCACCCTGGTTACCCTAACGTGCGGTCCAATGTTGCAAGGTGTGAATATGGACCTGACGAGACAACCGGCCGGTACGGCCGTCACGCATCCCCTCGATCCGCTCAGCGAGGCTGAGGTGGTGCTGGCCTCCGATCTGCTGCGGGCCGCCAAGCAACTTGGTTCGGATACCCGCTTCTCCCACGTCCAGCTTGAGGAACCGGCCAAGGCCGACATCCTGGGTTGGACATCAGGCACCAATTTGCCGAGGCAGGCGGCGGTCACGCTGTTCGACTGCAAGACCGGGGCGACCCATATCGCGACCGTCGATCTCGGGTCACGGCAGGTGACGGCATGGCGCGAGCACCCGACCAAGGCGCATCCTTATGGCCAGCCCCCGGTCACGATCGAGGAGGTGTTCAAGGTCGGCGATATCGTCAAGCGTGATGCCGGGTGGCGACACGCGATGAAGCGTCGCGGGTTGACGGACGAAGACATCGAGCTGGTCCAGGTCGATCCGTTCTCGGCCGGTTATTTCGACCGGGACGTCGAGAAGGGCCGCAGGCTTGTCAGTGGGGTTTCCTTTTGGCGCCGCGATATCAAGGACAATGGCTATGCCCATCCGATTGAGGGCGTGGTCGCGCTGGTCGATCTGATCGAGGACAAGGTCGTCCAGCTCGTGGACGAGCCGGAAATCGTTCCGATCCCGAAGCGGTCTCGCAACTATGATCGCGCGTCGATCCCGAAAATGCGCGACGACGTCAAGCCGCTCGACATCGTGCAGAAAGACGGTCCCGGTTTCTCCGTCGAGGGTTGGAAGGTTTCCTGGCAGAACTGGTCGTTCCGCGTCGGCTGGACCGCGCGCGAAGGCCTCGTGCTGCATCAGATCGGTTTCAACGACAGCGGACGCGAGCGACCGATCATCTATCGGGCCAGTGTCAGCGACATGATCGTGCCTTATGCCGACCCGACCGCTAACCATTTCTGGAAGTGCGCATTCGACGCCGGCGAGTACGGTCTGGGCAAGCTCGCCAATGCGCTGGAGCTCGGCTGCGATTGCCTTGGGCATATTCACTATTTCGACGTGCCGGTCGCCGACGATTACGGCAAGCCGTCTGTCATGAAGAACGCGATCTGCCTGCACGAGGAGGATTATGGCATCCTCTGGAAGCACTATGAATTCCGCAACGAAACGTTTGAGGTGCGGCGCTCCCGCCGTCTCGTGATCTCGTTCTTCACGACCGTGGGCAATTATGACTACGGCTTCTACTGGTATTTCTATCAGGACGGCTCGATCCAGCTTGAAGTCAAGCTGACCGGTATTATCCAGACCGCGGCGGTAGCGCCCGGCCAGGCCTATCCCTGGGGCGGCATGGTCGCGGAGGGGCTCGGCGGTCCGACGCACCAGCACTTCTTCAACGCGCGCCTGCACATGATGGTCGATGGCGAGCGCAACAGCGTCACCGAGCACGAATTCAAGCCACGGCCCTTTGGCAAAGATAATCCGTACGGAAACGTGTTCGATACGACAGCGCGAACGCTCGCGTGCGAACAGGATGCGGCCCGCGAGGCCGACGGCCGCACCGGGCGCTACTGGAAGATCATCAATCCCAACCAAACCAACAGCGTCGGCGGGCCGACCGGATACAAGCTGCTGGCGCATGCCGCGCCTGTCATGCTGGCCCAGGAAAACTGTTACATGACCGCGCGCGGCGGTTTTGCCACCAAGCACCTCTGGGTCACGCGCTATGCGCCCGACGAGCGCTATGCCAGCGGCGAATTCCCGAACCAGCATGCCGGCGGTGACGGTTTGCCGAAATACGTGGCGCAGAACCGGGGAATCGAAAACGAGGACATCGTGGTCTGGCACACGTTTGGCGCCACCCATGTCTGCCGGCCCGAGGATTTCCCGGTCATGCCGGTCGAATATGTCGGCTTCGCGCTGAAGCCGAACGGTTTCTTCGCCGAGAATCCGGCGATGGATTTGCCGCCTGACCGCAACGACGCAAGCCGCGACGTCAGGGAGAAGGGGGCGTGCTGTGGCTGACACGCGACTGGTTTCGCATCCGATCCAAACAGGAGATGGGCCATGAACCGCAGGAAGCTTCTCAAGGGCGTCGGTCTTGCCGCCGCCGCAACGGCTGTCAGCGCGCCCGCGATCGCGCAGTCCACTCCGACGCTGCGCTGGCGGCTGACGACGTCGTTCCCAAAATCCCTCGATACGCTCTATGGCGCGTGCGAGATGTTCAGCAAGGCCATGGCCGATCTGTCGGAGCAGAAATTCCAGATCAGCGTGTATGGCCCGGGCGAAATCGTGCCGGCCTTTCAAGTGTTCGACGCGGTCGCCAACAATACCGTGGAGATGGGGAACAGCGCGTCATACTATTACATCGGCAAGGATCCGGCGTTCGCGTTCGGAACTGCCGTGCCGTTCGGGCTCAACACGCGGCAAATGAATGCCTGGCTCGCGTATGGCGGCGGGCTCGAACTGATGAATGAACTTTACAAGCCTTACGGCATCTACGGCCTGCCGTTCGGAAACACGACCGCGCAGATGGGCGGCTGGTTCCGCAAGGAGATCAAGACGCTCGATGATCTGAAGGGCCTGAAATTCCGGGTCGGCGGCGTGGCCGGACAGGTGCTGGCCCGCATCGGCGTCGTGCCGCAGCAGATTCCGCCCGGGGATATTTATCCCGCACTCGAAAAAGGTACGATCGACGCTGCCGAATGGATCGGTCCCTATGACGACGAGAAGCTCGGCTTCCTGAAGGTCGCGCCCTACTACTATTATCCCGGCTGGTGGGAAGGCTGCGCCAACGGCTTTCTCTACATCAACACGGCGAAGTGGGCGGAGCTTCCAAAAGTCTATCAGGACATGATGACGATCGCGGCCGCGCAAGTCGCGGCCGACCTGACCGCCAAATACGATACCCGCAACGCCCAGGCGATCAAACGCCTGGTCGCGGCCGGCGCGCAGCTCCGGCCGTTCTCGACCGACATCCTCGACGCCTGCTTCAAGGAGACCAATGAGCTGTTCGCCGAGGTCGCGGCCAAGAACGCCAGGTTCAAGGCCCTGAACGACTCCATGACGGCGTTCCGCAACGAGCAATATCAGTGGCATCAGGTCTGTGAAGCCACCTACGACAATTACATGATCCGGCGAAGCCGCGGCTAGGCTGACATCGCCGGCGGCCCGCCAGAACCGGAGACGCATTTGGATATCAGCACCGGCCGGCCGGTTTCGCTCGCGCCTCGCGGCATGGTGACGTCGCCGCATTCGCTGGCGTCCTCGGCCGGCGTCGATGTGCTTCGCGCCGGTGGATCCGCCATCGATGCCGCGATTGCCGCCAGCGCCGTGCTGGCGGTGGTCTATCCGCACATGACAGGGCTGGGCGGCGATGCGTTCTGGCTCGTGCATGACGGCCGCAGCGGAGAGATCAAATACCTCAACGGCGGCGGCAAGGCGGCAGCGGGGGCGTCGCTGGCGTCCATGGTGGGGAGAGGGCTGAAAGAAATCCCGCTGCGCGGGATCGTCGCGGCGACGCTGACGGTGCCGGGCGCGGTTGCGAGCTGGGTCGCGGCGCATGAGGTTCATGGCAGGCTTTCGCTTCGGCGCGTGCTCGAAGCCGCGGTCGGCTACGCTCGTGAAGGCTTTCCGGTCACCGGGCGGCTGGCCAGCTTCATCGAGATGATACGCGACGACCTCGTTCAGCAACGCGAAACCGCCGGGATTTTCTTTCCCGGTGGTGCGGTGCCGTCCCCAGGCACAAGGCTCACCAATCCCAATCTGGCAAGGACGCTTGAAGCGATCGGGGATCATGGATGGTCCGGCTTTTACGAGGGGCCCGTCGCCGCTGAAATGGTGCGGTTCTCGCAAGCGCAAGGCGGTTTCTTTCAGCCCGGAGATTTCGAGGCGCAAAGGGCGACCTGGGGTATGCCGCTGACTGGCCGCTACCGCGACGTCACCATTTTCAACACGCCACCGCCGACGCAGGGCTTCACCGTGATCGAGATGCTCAATCTGCTCGAGCCGCTCGAACCGCACCGCATGGACCTGCTCGGACCCGACCGCCTGCACCTGATGGTGCAGGCCAAGCAGATCGCCTATCACGATCGCGATCTCGTGCTCGCCGATCCCGCCTTTGCCGAGGTGCCCGTCGAGACGCTGATTTCCAAAGACTATGCCCGCAAACGCGGCCAGTTGATCAATCCGGCGCGCGCGCTGAAATGGGATGAGGTGCCGTCATTCGGCAGCCTGGCCGGCGATACCGTCTACATCGCCGCGGTCGATCGCGACGGCAACGCGGCCTCGCTCATTCAGAGCCTCTATGGCGGGTTCGGGTCATGCGTGGTGGCGGGCAGCACCGGCGTCGTGCTGCAGAACCGCGGCGCGTACTTTTCGCTCGATCCAAATCATCCCAATCGCCTCGAACCCCGAAAAATCCCGCTGCATACGCTGATCGCGTCGATGGCCAAGCGCGACGGCAAGCTCTGCAGCGTGCTGGGCTGCATGGGCGCCGATGGCCAGCCGCAAATCCAGCTGCAACTCTATTCGGCGATGATCGATCACGGGCTCGACATCCAGGAGGCAATCGAATTGCCGCGGTTCCTGTCCGGCCGCTTCGCGCTCGGGGAAGCCCGCGATACCCTGCACATGGAAAACCGCTTTCCCGCGGACACGATCCGTGCGCTGGAACAACGGGGCCACACCGTCCATCGCTGGGCCCCGTGGGAAGAGATGGCCGGCCACGCCCATGGCATCACCATCTCATCGCACGACGGGACCTTGAGCGGCGGTTCGGACCCGCGCAGCGACGGCGCCGCGATCGGATACTGAAACGTCAGTTCGCTGTCTTGAACGGTGCGACCGCGATCCCGGCTTCCTTCAACGCCTGACGCACGCCGCGTCCGATCTCGACCGCTCCCGGCGTATCGCCGTGTATGCAGACGGTATCGGTGCGCATCTTGATCACCTTGCCTGATACCGAGACCACGGCGCCGTCCTGCACCATTCGGACGACGCGATCGGCGATCATCTTGGGATCATGCAGCACCGCGCCCGGCTTCTTGCGCGATACCAGCTGGCCGTCGTCTTCATAGGCGCGGTCGGCGAACACTTCGTGCACCATCGGCAGGTTGGCGGCTTCGCCCGCGGTCACCAGCTTCGAATTGGCGAGCACCACGAAGATCAAATTGGGATCGACCGCCTTGATGCCGTTGGCGATCGCCCGTGCGGTCATGTCGTCCTCGCACGCGACATTGGAGATCGCGCCATGCGCCTTGACGTGGGTGACCTTGTGGCCGGCCGCGGTCGCAATCGCCTGCAACGCGCCGATCTGGTAGGCGATCAGGTTCTCGATCTCGGATGATTTCAGGCCGGGCATCGGCCGCCGGCCAAAACCGTGCAGGTCGCGGTAGCCGGGGTGAGCGCCGACGCTGACGCCGCGCGCCTTCGCCAGCTCGACCGTGCGGCGCATGATATCAGGATCGCCGGCATGGAAACCGCAGGCGACGTTGACCGACGTTGCAAGCTCGATCATCGCGGCGTCATTGCCCATTTCCCACGCGCCAAACCCTTCGCCGAGATCGCAGTTGAGGTCGATGGTTGTCATGATGATCGTCCGCTTTTGATGAGTGGATCTTGAATTAGTCCGGTCCCGATACATCCGCAGGCGACGCGACCTGCCAGGTGGCCGCATCGACGGCGCTGACGGCGTAGCCGGCGACGTTGGCATCTTGCAGCGCGTCGATGTTGAGATCAAAGCTTTCGATTGGCCGCAGCCGGTCGGGCAGGGAACGCAACAAATCAGCGAACTGGCGCGCTGCGGCCTGGGCTTCCGCCATGCTGACGGCCTTGAAGCGAAAGGCGCGCCCGGCCGGCGTCTGCGCAAACCGGCCGAAGTCGGCGGAAATCACCGTAGCGATCTTGGGATAACCGCCGCTGGTGCCGCGATCCGGCATCAGCACGATCGGCTGGCCGTTGCCGGGAACCTGCAGGCTGCCGTTCACGGTGCCGTCGGAAACGATGTTGTGGCCGTGCAGATGCTTGATGACGGGGCCTTCGAGCCGGTAACCCATGCGGTCGCTGGTCGCCGATATCTTCCACTCGCTGTGGATAAACAGTTGTTTGGCATCATCTGCGAATTCGTCGTCCTGCGGTCCCCAGACCACGCGGATCGGCGCCTCCGCCGTGGCCGGCAGTTCGATCCGGCGTTCCGGTGCGCCGCTGGCCGGTGTCGTCTGCAATTCGTCGCCGCTCTGCAGCGGGCGCGGGTAGGGACTGCCGAGCCCGGCGCGGGCGTTGACGGAGAGGCTGCCGAAGTCAGGTTCGCCGGCGATGCCGCCCTCGATGGCGAGGTAGCTGAACGAACCGCTGCGGGCAAAGCCAAGCGTCAACGTCTCGCCGTCGGCCAGCGTCGCCGACGTATCGACCGCAACCGGGCGCCCGGCGATATCGCCATTGCGTGACGCACCTGACAGCGCGATGCGGACCCCGCCGCCGCGCGCGGTGAAGACCGCACCAAACGGGCCGATCTCGACCGCCGCCGCAAACGGCTCGTTGCCGACCAGCGTGTTGGCTGCCGCCAGCGCCAGCCGGTCCATCGCGCCGCTCGGCACCAGGCCATAGCGCTGGGAGCCGGGGCGGCCGCCGTCCTGTACCGAACTTGCCGGGCCGATCGAGGTGATGACGAGCTTGCTCATGAGGTCATCAACTCTGCCACGATCTCTCCCGCTGCTGCGGCGCGGTCCTGCTCGGCAAAGGTTTTGGTGTCGACCGGCACGAACGTAATGGCGTCGCCGGGCTCCAGCAGGAAAGTCGGATCGCGATGCAGCTGATAGGTTCGAACCGCGGTCTGTCCGAGCAGGTGCCAGCCGCTGGGGCCGGCCAGGCATTGCACGCCGGTCTGCACGCCGCCGATCGAGACCGTGCCGGCTGGCGTCAGCAGCCGCGGATTTTGGCGCCGCGGCATCTGCATCGAGGCCGCCAAGCCAGAGAGATAGGACCAGCCCGGCGTGAAGCCGATCATGGCGACGCGGTAGTCGCCGGCGACGTGCCGCGCCACGATGTCGTCGGGCGTCGTCTTGAGCGTTTTGGCGACGTCCTCGAGGTCGACGCCCTGCTCGCCGCCATAGACGACAGGGATGCGCCAGCGCCGGGTCTTTGTCGTTGCCGGTACCGGCAGCTGCGCCAGCGCCAGAATCTGCTCGCCAAGTGCTTCAAATGAAATTCGCACGGGATCGTAATGCACCAGCAGCGAGCGATAGGTCGGCACGGTCTCGGTGACGCCCTCGACTGGCGTGGCCGCCATCGCGCGGTCGAGCGCCAGCACCCGCCCGTTGGCGGCATCATCGATGTTGCGGGAAAATTCCACCGTGATGGCGCTGTCGCCACTGGGCAAAAGGCGGGGCGGGGGTAGCGTCGCGGCCATGGCCTCGGTACTGCCTCGGGATCTGTCTCAGGACTGGCTAGGGACTGCCTCAGGGACTTTTGGCTGAGATCAAGCTGTAGCGTGTTTCGCGCGCCAGTGGAATTCGCTTCGTGCGAAATCATTGAGCAAGTTCAATAAATTAATCTGCATGACGTTGATAAGCTGTTGTGATCGCACTCCTTCGAACGAGCCCTTGACGCGATGCCTGCGCCCCGCAAGATGCGCTACCTCTTGATCCCTCCCATTGGAGCGTTGCCTTACCGATGTCCCTGACCCCTGAAGCGATCGCGACCCTGTCCCGCGTGTCCACTGCCACCATCACCACAGTCCTGCTGAAGAAGGGCCTGCGGAACGTCTGGATGCGCGGCACCAAACCGTTGCGCCCGGGACAGCCGCGGCTGGTCGGGCCGGCCTTCACGCTGCGCTTCGTGCCCGCGCGCGAAGATCTCGCCACCCCCGAGTCATGGTCGTCGCCGATCTCCACCCGGACTGCGATCGAAGCGATGCCGCAGGGCTGCATTGCCGTGGTCGACGCGATGGGCGTCAAGGATGCCGGTATCTTCGGCGACATCCTTTGCGCGCGCATGGTCAAGCGCGGGGTCGCGGCGCTGATCACCGACGGCGTCGTGCGCGACGTCGAGGGTGTGCTCGGCACCGGCCTGCCGGTCTGGTGCGATGGTTACGCGGCGCCACCGTCGGTGGCCGGGTTGACCTTCGTCGGCTGGGGCGAGCCGATCGGCTGTGGCGGGGTTGCGGTATTTCCGAACGACGTCGTGGTCGCCGACCAGGACGGCGCGGTGCTGATCCCGCAAGCGTTCCTCGACCTCATTCTGGCCGAAGGCGCCGAGCAGGAGCGGATGGAAGCCTGGATCGTCAACGAAGTGAACAATGGCGCCGCGCTGCCCGGCCTCTATCCCATGAATGCCGAGACCAAGGCCCGCTACGCGGCGAGCAAGAAATAACATCAACAAAGCGAGGTAACGCCATGGATATCCACGTCTCCGGCTCGCGGCCGACGCGCAAGGCTCCACCCGACTATTTCACCGGTACGGTCTGGCAGGACCCGATCATCGCCACCGAGGCGCCGGCGCGGCTGGTTTGCAATCGCGTCTCGTTCGAACCCGGCGCGCGTACGGCGTGGCACTCGCATCCGCTGGGGCAGACGCTTTACGTGGTTTCGGGGATCGGCCGCGTGCAGGCCGCGGGTGGACCGGTCCGGGAAATCCGGCCCGGCGATGTCGTGTGGATCCCGCCCGGCGAGAAGCACTGGCATGGCGCCTCGCCAAACAACGGCATGACCCACATCGCCATGCAGGAAGCGCTCGATGGCAGCTACGCGACCTGGATGGAGAAGGTCACGGACACCGAGTATTCGGCAAAGGTCGGGTAGCGTCTCCCGAATGAAGCGAGCCAATACCCGTTCTACTTTGCATGGGGTTGATTTCGCGATTTTGTGTTCGGGCCCTGCCGTTCATCGCCGATAGCGTGAACCGGACGGTCCGACGCGAGACGAGAACCGCAAACAAAAAGCCCCGCCGGTGCAGGCGGGGCCTTTAGTTGAATGCGCGCCGTTGGCGCGTCAGTTCACACGGGTCCAGGTCTGGCCACCGCAGAACATTCCGCCGAAGGCGCAGCCCTGAACGCGCAGGCTGTCGGCGCCTTTCAGCGCGAGCGTTGAATCATAGGTGCTGCCGGAATTCGGATCAAAAATCCGGCCGCTCCATTTGTTGTCCTTGCCGGGCTTCATGTTGATCAGCACCTGCTCGCCGTTGCGGTTCGACTTCTTGTCGACGGAATAGCCGCAAAGATTGGGGCCGCATTGTTCGACCCGGACCTTACCTTCCTTCTCTTCCGTCAGCCAGACGCCAAGCGGTGAGTTCGCTGCCTGTGGGGCCGCCGGCGGCGGTGCGGGCGGCGGCGTTACCGCGGCGACGGCAGGCGCAGGCTTCGGAGCGGGAGGCGGCTCTTGCTGGACCTGCGGGGCGGGTGCGCTGGGCGGCAGTGGAGCGGCCGGCACAGTCACCGGATCCGCCGCCGGGGCAACGGCGACAGTGGCGGTCGAAGGCTCAGCCGGCGCGGTCGCGGCCGGTGCGGGAGCTGCAGGGACGGGTGCAGGGGCCGGCGGCACAGCGGCCTGCTCGGCGGGGACAGGCGCGGCGGGAGCAGGTACGGCGGGAGCGACCGTGTCGGGCTGCGTCCTGGAGTCAGTCTTTGCCTGTTGCGGCGACTGTTTGCGCGGACGGTCGCGATCACCGTCCTCGTTGCGCGAGCGTTTGGCCTTCGGCGTATTGTCGTAGACGCCTGGGATCTGAACGGTGCCGCGATCGGGATCGATCCGGATGGTGCGGCCGCCGTAATCGAAGGTGTACTGCGCCTGCGCGGCACTGCTCGCCAGCAAAAACGCGGCGATCGCCAGAAGCTTCTTCATGATGACCTCCTGAGCAGGGCATCCCAACCCCCGAAGCTACGCAATGGCAGCTCGCAAAACGTGATCCAGATCACTTTCAAATGATAAGTCGTGTACTCGCGGCTTTGGTTCAATGTCGCCCGCGCAACCTAATTTGCCCCCGACAGACGGTCAATTTGCGGCGAAAATTGCATATTTTGCCGGCCGATCAATCGAACCAGGCGGCGTAGATTTTCCTGAAGCTGCCGTCCTCTCTCGCAATGTGCAGCCACTGATCGACGAAGGCTTTCAGTGCGACGTCGCGCTGCAGCCAATAGGCCTTCTCGGCGAAGTCGAACGGCTTTTCGGGATGCACCGCGCACAGCACGCCGGGATGCAGTTTCTGCTGATACAGCGTCTCCGACGAATCCGTCATCATCAGGTCGGCATTGCCCTTGGCGATCTCGTCGAAGATCGTGACGTTGTCGTTGTGGAGTTTCACTTCCGCGTTCTTGACGTTGGCGCGGGCAAACCGTTCGTTGGTGCCGCCGGGATTGACGGTCACGCGCGTGCCAGGCTTGTCGATGTCGGCAATGGTTTCGTACTTGCCCTTGTCGGCGCAGCGGGCGATCGGCGTCTTGCCCTCACGCATGATCGGCGTGGAGAACAGGCCCTTCTTCTGCCGGTCGAGCGTGATCGATACGCCGCTCATCGCGACGTCGAAATTGTCGGCCTCGAAATCCTTCATCAGTTGCGGCCATGCGGTGTGGACGAATTCGATCTTGACGCCGAGCGCCTTGCCGAGCGCTTCCGCCATGTCGACGTCGAAGCCGTTGAATTTTTGGGTCGTCTTGTCGAGATAGGTGAAGGGCCGGTAGTCGCCGGTCATGCCGACCCGCAGCGTGCCGCGCTTGATGATGTCGTCGAGGCGGGAAGGGGCCAGCTGCTGGGCATGGGCGGAAATAGTCAACAGGGCAGCCATGCCCAGACCAAATAGCATTCGAAACATCAGTTCTTCTCCGCCGGTGAATTCGATGACACCTTGATTGTGTTGGCGCAGGATTTAGACCAGATGCCCGCGCCGTACCAGCCGGAGAAATCCAATCGTGACCATCTCGCTTTGTGAAACGTCAGTCGATGTTTTCGTGCCGTATCTCGGCAATCTGTCGGTCTTGCTGGACCACGCCTCAGCCTATGCCAAGGCCAAAAACATCGATCCGGCGATCCTGCTCAATTTGCGGCTCTATCCCAACATGTACAACCTGACGCGCCAGGTCGGGGAGGCCAACCGTCACGCGGTGGTTGCGTGCGCGCTGCTGGCCGGGCGCGAGCCGCATATTTTTCCAGAGGCCGAGCCTGATATTGCGGAACTCCAATCGCGTATCGCGGCAGCGATCGCCTTTGTGCAGGGCCTGCCGCGCGCGGAGATCGACGGCGCCGCAGACAAGGAGGTGGTGTTTACATTCAGGAGCGGGGCGACACGCAAATTCACCGGGCGGTCGTTGCTGCTGACATTCAGCGTGCCGCAGTTCTTCTTCCACGTCACCACGACTTACGACATCCTGCGCCACGCCGGCGTGGATCTCGCCAAGAAGGATTTCCTGGGGCCGCCGAGATAGCGCGTCCGATTACGCCTCGCCGCTGTCTTTGCGCACCAGATTGGCGACGGCGGCGCGTCCTGTCATTTCGCTTTTCAGTTGGTCGAACCGGCGCCGCGCATCGGCTTCGCGGTCGTCGACCAGCTGGATCGCGGCATCCTTGTTCATCGGTCCGCTCACAATGGGCGTTGAATTCTCCCCAATGGTCTCGTCGACGTAATAGTCGCCATCGTCCTCGCGGACCGTCCATTTGAAACGGATCGCGGCCATCGGTCCGGGCCCGACCTTGGAATAGCCATCGGCCTCGAACGGTAGAAAGACCTCAGGCGGCGGGGCGGCCTCGATCGGCGCGGCGGTCTCAAGCGGCGGAGGAACCGCGAGCGATGGCAGTGCTTCGATCGGTTGAAATTCTTCGAGTGGCGGAGGTTCGAGCGGCGGAGGGGTGGCCGGCACCTCTTCAACGGCAGGCCGTTCCCGCTCGCGGGGGATCACGGGCGGCTGATCGAGAATGCTGGCAATCGCCGCCAGGGCGTTGTCGGTCGGGTCGTTTTGGCTCACGATTCGGCCTCCGGATCGAACTCCGTCTGCGGAATCGGTGTCCCCGTTGCCGCCCGGTATCTTTTCCTCGCTTCCGAATGAGGCTGAGTTTTGTCCGTTCAGACGCAAAACCGGCTATGCCGGGCGCGGACCTGTGCGGTTAGCCCGCAATACGGAATAAGGGTTCCTTATGGTAGGGCCGGTATGAAAACATCCCGGGCGGCCGCTCGATGGTTCAGCCGTCGCCCGGTTTGATCATGCCGGATCGGTCAGAGCACGTCCTGATTGATGACGTTCTGACGCAACGGATCGCCGTCGAGAACGCTCAGGATATTGCGTGCGGTCTGTTCGCTCATGCGATCGACGGCTTCCCTGGTCACACCGGCGACGTGGGGTGCGAAGATGACGTTCGGAAGCGCGAACAGCGAATGGCCGGCGGGTGGCGGCTCCTGTTCGAACACGTCGAGACCGGCGCCGGCAAGTTTGCCGGACACCAGCGCGTCATGCAGCGCGGGTTCGTCGATGATGCCGCCGCGTGCGGTATTGATCAGATAGGCGGTCGGCTTCATCCGCCTCAAGCGCGCGGCATTGATCATGCCGACCGTCTCCGGCGTCTTCGGGCAATGCAGGCTGACGAAGTCGGCGCGCGGCAACGCCGCGTCGAGATCGGTGACAGGCTCGCAGCCGGCGGCCTTGATGTCGGCCGCGGGCTTGTAGGGATCGAAAACCAGCACGTTCATTTCCATCGCCTGGCAGCGCTTGGCGGTGCGGGTGCCGATCCGGCCGAATCCAACGATCAGGACGGTCTTGTCATAGAGGTCGTAGGGCAGCATGCCGAGCCGGCTCGGCCATTTGTTGTCCCTGACGATGGAGTGCATTTCCACCGCGCGCTTTGCCAATGTCAGCATCATGAACAATGCGCACTCGGCAACGGAGGGCGAATTCGCGGTGCCGGCGACCATCAGCGGCACCTTGCGGCGGCTCAACGCCGGCACATCGACGGCATCAAAGCCGACGCCGATCCGGGTCACCACCAACATGTCCCTGGAAGCTTCCAGTTCCGATTCGCCGAACCGGGTGCCGCCGAGGGCGACACCATGGACCGGCGCATGCTCCTTGAGCTTGGCCTGGAAATCCGGTTGCGAAATCATGTTGGGGAATTCGACGAGTTCGATATCCTCGCGTGCGTCGAGCAACACGCGCCCCTGCTGTGACATCGATTCCGTGACGAAGATTTTCTTCTTGTTGGTCGCCATTTCCTGCCCTTGGGTGACTGTTGTCTCCGCCGTCAAATGACGGCGCCGCTCACCTCGTTTAGCAGGTGCATATTGTTGAGGTCCACTGCCAATCGGAGCGGGGCGCCATCCTGTGCGCCGGCGTTGGGATTGACCCGGCCGCAGACCTGCGTGCCCTCGAGCGCGAAGTAGATCAGCGTCTCCATTCCCATCGGCTCGGTAACGTCGAGCGTGGCATCGAAGTTCTCGACGCCGGTTTCCGGATGCGGGCTGGCTTCCGTGATGTGCTCGGGCCGCAGTCCCAGCAGCAGCTTGTCGGTCCGCGACACGTTTTGGTATCTGGCAGCGCGCGCCGGCGGCAGCGGAAAAGCGAGACGGTCGGTGATCCGGGCGTGCAGCTTGCCGCCGGATTCCTCGAGCCGGCAAGGAATGAAGTTCATCGCCGGCGAGCCGATGAAGCTCGCGACGAATTTGGTGGCGGGATTGTGATAGAGCTCGTTCGGTGTTCCGATCTGTTCGATGCGGCCATGGTTCATCACCACGACCCGGTCGGCGAGCGTCATCGCCTCGACCTGGTCGTGGGTAACGTAAACCGTGGTGGTGCGGACCTTCTGATGCACCTTCTTGATTTCGATCCGCATCTGGACGCGGAGCTTGGCGTCAAGGTTGGACAGCGGCTCATCGAACAGGAACACCTTGGGGTTACGCACGATGGCGCGGCCCATGGCGACGCGCTGGCGCTGACCGCCTGACAGCTGCTTCGGCTTGCGGTCGACGAGTTCGACGATGTCGAGCATGCGCGCGGCTTCGTCGATCCGGGTCTTGATCTCGGCCTTCGGATAGCGCTTCAGCCGCAGCCCGAACGACATGTTTTCCGCGACCGTCATGTGCGGGTAGAGCGCGTAGTTCTGGAACACCATGGCGATGTCGCGGTCCTTTGGCGGCACGTCGTTGACGACGTCGCCTCCGATCATGATATCGCCGTCAGTGATGTCCTCTAGCCCCGCGATCATCCGCAGCGTGGTCGATTTTCCGCAACCCGACGGGCCCACCAGCACGACAAACTCATGATCGGCGATATCGAGATCGATGCCACGCACCGCCTCGACGTCGTCGTACTTCTTGACAACCTTGCGCAACGTCACGTCAGCCATGAGTTCAACCCTTTGTCGCACCGGCGGTCAGGCCGGCAATGTAATAGTCCATCAGGAACGCGTAGATGATCAGCGGCGGCGCGGCGCCGAGCAGGGCGCCGGTCATGATCTGGCCCCACGCGAACACGTCGCCCTTGATCAAGGTCGTGACGATACCGACCGGCAGCACCAGTTGATCCGTCGATGTCGTGAAAACCAGCGGATAGAGAAACTGCGCCCAGGAAACCGTGAAGGCGAAGATGGTCGCGGCGATCAGGCCGGGCAGGGCGACGGGAATGAAGATCCGCGTCAGCGTCTGGAACCAGGACGCGCCGTCGATGATCGCGGCCTCGTCGAGCTCCTTGGGGATGGAGGCGAAGTAACCGATCATGATCCAGGTGCAGAACGGCACCGTGAGCGTCGGATAGATCACCAGCAGCACGTACCATTTGTTGATCAGCTGGATCCCGGTCAGGTCGCCAAACGCCACGAACATCTTGAACAACGGGAGAAACAGCAGCGTTTCCGGGATGAGGTAAGTCAGGAAAACCCCGGTCGCGAGCGTTGCCGAGCCCCAGAACCGCATCCGTGCCAGCGCAAAAGCCGCGGGCACGCTGATCAGCATGGTGATGGTCACGACGAAGATCGAGACCAGCGCCGAGTTGCGGAAGAAGGTCAGGAACTGGTTCGATGTCAGCAACTCGACGTAGTTCGACAATGTCGGATGGTAAACCCACCACGGGTTCGTCGCCGCGGAGATTTCGGCGCTGGTCTTCAGCGACGTGATTACCATGTAGAGCGGAGGCACCAGCGCAAAGACCGCGAACAATGTGAGGAAGAAGTACGACCATCGCAGCGCCCAGGTGCGGTCGCGGCTCATGCTGCGCAGTTTGACGGGGCGGGTCGGGGCGGCCTTGTCGATCACGACGGTGCTGGTCATCAGGATTCGTTCCCGCGTTTGTTGATGTCGCGCAGGATGAAGACTGCCGCGATTGCGAGTATCGGCACCATGAACAGCGAGACGCTGGCGCCGAGCGGAATGTCGCCGCCCTCGATACCGATGCGGAACGCCCAGGTGGCGAAGACATGGGTACGGTCCAGCGGGCCGCCGGCGGTCAGGATGCGCACGATATCGAAATTGGCGAAGGTGACGATCACCGAAAACAGCGTCGTGATCGCGATGATGTTGCGCATCATCGGCAGCGTCACGTACCAGATGCGCTGCCACCAGTTGGCGCCGTCGATGGCCGCGGCCTCATAGAGCTGATCGGGCACCGACTTCAGCGAAGCCAGATACATGATCATAAAGAACGGGGCGCCGAACCAGATATTCACCAGGATAACCGAGAATCGGGCCCAGCCGGTCTCGCCGGTCCACGGAATCCGGTCGACGCCGACGCCGGCCAACAAATAGTTGAAGGCGCTGTACGACGGATCGAACAGCCACAGCCACGCCAGCGTGCTCATGGCCGGTGGGATGACCCAGGGCACTAGCAGCATGCCGCGCCATTTGCGCTGCCCCTTGGCCGGAATGTTGTGGACGAAGTGGGCCACGATGAAGCCGATCAAGGCCTTGAAGAAGACGGCGGTGATCGCGAAAATGCAGGATTGCTCGACCACCAGCCAGAAGGTTTCCCGCTTGAACAGGAACTGGAAGTTTCCGAGCCCGATGAAGCGCTGCATCGACTTGTTCAGGGTGGCCAGATGCAGCGAGTAGAAGGCGGGATAGATGACCAGCAGCGAGATCAGCAGGATCAGCGGCAGCGTCATCAGGAAGGCCGCGGTCGATTTGCGCTTCAGGGCGGTTCGTAAACTGGCGCGCTTGCGCACCGTTCGCGGAGCGGCGTTACGCTCGATCGCGACATCAGCCATGATGCATCTTCCTCGCGAGTTTCATTCAGAGAAGGGTGGTTTCCTCGTCGAGAAGCCGGCGCCGCGCCGGCTCCCATCGTGTCGGCAGGCGGATGCACGCCGCCACGGCCAAGATCCAACCAAGATCCGACGGGCCGCGGCGACGAAATCGCCTCAGCTACGCATGAAGCCTTCGAGTTCGCCTTCCGCCCAGGCCAGCGTCTTCTCCATGGGCTCGCCCCGGTAGAAGCGCACGCACATCTTGGTGAGCGTCGCCTGGGTGTAGATCTGCTGGGCGACCTTAGGCGGCGCGGGCGACGCCGAGATCGAAAGCAGCTGGTGCTTGTGCGGATTCGGATAGTGGTAGAGCGTGCCCTTCGGCGGACCTTCCTCGGCCCATGTCTTCAGGGTCGTCAGTTTCTCGAAGGCCGGCAGGTCGTAGCCGCCGCTCGCCGCCACCATTTTCTCGACCGCATCCGGCTGCGACAGACGCGTCAGCACGCTCTTTGCCGCCTCCTTGTTCTTGGAGAAGCTCCAGACGCTCCAGAAGTAGGGCAGGAACGGCGCGAAGCGGCCCTTCGGACCGACCGGGAAGCCGTGGGTCCAGCATTGCTCCGCGATCTGCGGCGCATCGCGCCTGGCGACGGCCCACGCGCTCGGCGGGTTCATGATCAGGGCGCCTCTGCCCGAGACCAGCCACCTGTTGTTGGAGCCGTCGTCCCATGACGGCGCGTCCGACGGCAGGAAAGCCATCAGCTTTTTGTAATATTCGAGCGCCTGCCGCACGTTGTCGTTCTTGACGACGACGTTGCCCTTGGCATCGACGACCTCTGCCCCGAAGGCCAGGAAGAACGCCCCGACGGTATCGACGGAATCGCTGGTTTCGCCAAGACCGATGCCGAAGGGAACGCCGCCCTTGTGACAGGCCTCCGCCGCCTTCAGGAATGTGTCCGTGGTCCAGCCATCGGCTTTCGGCGCCGAACCTGCCGGGTACATCGCCTGGACGTCGATGCCGGCGTGCTGCTTCATCAGATCGATGCGCGAGCAGGGGCCCTTGATCTGGCTGCCGACGCAGGCCGGAACGCCCAGCCATTTGTTGCCGGCCTTGCCGAGATACTGGACGGTGCCGTTGACTTCGCCGTTCTGCTTGATGAGCCCCTCGACCACATCATTCATCGGCTCGAGCAATTCCGCCTGGGCGTGCGGCCACCAGGTCGGCATCGCCAGAATGTCATGGCCCGCCTTCGCCTGGGCTTCGGCGGCGATCGTCAGGAGGTTCTTGTTACCCTGGCTCGGAATGTAGTCGATAGTGACCTCGACCTTTTCCTTCTCGGCCCACTCATTGACAATATCGGTAGAAGCCTTGTTGGCGCCGGGTACCCAATGGTCCCAAAATCCGATCGATAGCTTGCCGGCGGCGTGCGCGCCGCGCACGTAGGGTGCGGTCACGAGTGCAGCCGATGATAGCGCTGTCGCAGCGATGAATTGGCGTCGAGTAAGCTTCTTCCGTGTCATGGCGTTCCTCCCTGGATGGGCCAATCGGATGTGAAGAAATTCCCGTTTTTGCTTTTTTATTCGGCTCCGTTCGGGCGCCGCGGATTTTTCATTATTGACGATCAGAGCAGAATTGCCAGCGTCTGTCGAGAAATCACGTAGGCGCTGTCCTAGAACTAACGTTGCGTGCAGATCGAAGGCAGCGACGACCGTTAGCCCGTTGTCTACCGCTCATTGCTGACTCATGGCGCGGAATATTGCGTTGCACATATCGAACTCAGCGGAGGGGGTGAGGATGTGAAATAGCGCCACAGGTTCCCCTACCGCGTGTCCAATTTGGGATACGCCGCCGTTTTCATCACCTGGATGACCGGGCGCGGCAGGTAGACTCGCGCGGCGCGAAAACGATAAAATCGGATTCGGCCGCGGTCCTTGGCCCCGCACCACCACGCCGGAAACTCACGATCGACCATGGAGACCAGAAAATGACCAGCCCGACATCGAAGCTGCGCGCGCGGCTCAGACTGTGCGCAGCCCTTGGGGTGGCCGCCCTTATGCTGTTTAGCGCGTCGCTCACGGTGGAGGCACAGGTGGTTGAGGGGGTCCAAAAGGGCGCCCGCGAGGGGAACAAGGCGGCCGGACCGGTCGGCGGCGTGCTTGGCGGCGCTATCGGCGGTGTGGTTGGGGTCGTGACCGGTGTGACCGGCGTCCTTACGGGCGGCGCACAACAGCAGCAACAGCAACAACAACAGCAAGCGGCCCCGGCGAAAGATGCCAAACAGGGCGATGCCGCCAAATCCGGCAAGGCGGCCAAGGGGACAAAGACGGCGGCGAAGCAGCCGCAGGTACTAACCCAGACCGGCGCGCCGCAAATCACGGCCGAACAGATCGTCGCCAACAGCGACGCCAATATCGAGCGCATCAAGAAGCAATTGAATCTGACGCCCGAGCAGGAGAAGAACTGGTCCGGCTTCAACAGTGCGATGCACTATCTCGGCCATAATGGCGCCGATCGCCTCAATCTGCGTATTGCGCGCGCCAAACGCGATCCGCCCGACGACATCATCGAGCAGATGCGGAACGAGGCCCAGTTTCTCAATGACCGCGCGGTGGACCAGCGCAACGTGGCCGATGCCGCCGAGCCCTTATTCGCAAGCCTGGACGAGAAGCAGAGAAAGATCTTCGTCCAGGAAATGGTCAATCTGAGCCACGAGCGCGGGCTGGATTAGCGCGCGCGATCCCTGACGCGTTGGCATGAGAACGTCATCCGCCCCGGATCAAGTCCGGAGCGGGCTTCCGCACGACAAAGGGGTATGCCCCGTGGGCGAATAGCCGGGCACGCATGCCCTGGGGTAGGTGAAAGGCGAGGCACCCGGCTATCCTGCCGCAGCGGCGCGGCGGGTTCCAATCGCCACGCAATGATGAAGAAACCCTGACGGGATCGCGCCCGACTGATGGCTGACTTGCGGCCTTGTCGGGAACCGCTAACGCAAAGCCGAAATCAAAAAGCCGGAATTAAAACAAGTTCGGCCAGCGCCGGGGCTGGCCGAATAGTCGAACGTTGCTCGCGGCGGTGGCCGGTTACGCCTTCGGGAAGTTCAGCTCCACACCGACGCCGTCGGGATCGTAGAGGAAGAATTGCGTATCACCGGTTCGCGGCACGATGCTCTCCCGGAATTTTACCCCTTTGGCCTGCAGGCGCTTGCGTACGCCGTCGACGTCAGTCGCGGCAAAGGCAATGTGGTCAAGCCGCCCGGTGTCCTCGTATTTTTTCTCGGTGCCGCGCACCACAATGCCCTCGCGTGGCTGACGCGTACCCATCAGGTGCACGGTGGCGGTGCCGCCGGAGTAGAGCCAGTAGCCGGGGAAACCGAGCGGCGGACGGTCGCCGTTCTCCAGTCCAAGCACGTCGCAGTAGAAATCCTTGGTGCGTTCGAGATCGGAAGGTTCGATGGTGTAGTGCTGTAATCCGCCAAGTCCCATGGTTTGTTCTCCTTAGACAAAGGTGAGATCGACATCGACGCCCATCATCCAGGCGCCGACGGTTTCAAAATGTCTGATCTGGCCTTGCAGCTGCTGGGTCACGGTGTGGATGTCGCGAAAGCGGCGCTCCAGCGGGTGGCCTTCGAAGATTGCGGTGGCTCCCGCCGCGTTGTAGGCGAAGTCGACCGCCTCGCGTGCCTTGTGGATGGCGTTGGTGGCGGCCATGCGGACGGTGATGCGCTGCGCGACGGTGATGCTGGCGCCGGCGACGAGGTCCTTCCAGATTTCGGCCATCGACTGCAGCACGAAGCCGCGTGCCGCGCGCAGATTGACCTCGGCCTGGGCGAGGCCGGTCTGGACCACGGCGTTGTCGCGCAAGATGCCTTTGGCGCCACGCGGCACCTTGTTGCGCGCCACCTCGACGAAATCATCGAGCGTGCTTCGGGCGATGCCGCAGGCGACGGCGGCAAAACCGACCTGGTAGCAAGTGCCGGCCCCCATGCGATAGAGCGGGCCGCCTTCGCGGCATTCCCGGTCGAATTCACGGGTGATGGAATGGTCGGACCTGACGAAGAAGTCATTCAGCGCGAACTGGTCGCTGGCGGTGCCGCGCAGGCCGACCGTGTTCCAAATGTCGGTCCATTCGACGTCCTCGGTTCGCACCAGCATGGTACGCTCCAGCGGCATACCGTTGGCTTCCAATCTGGGAGTGCCGTCGGCCGCAAAGATCGGACAATGCGCGCCGAGCCAGGTCGCGTGCCGACCACCGGAGGCAAAGGCCCACACGCCCGTGACCCGGTAACCGCCCTCGCATTCGATCGCGCGGACCTTGGGCCCGGGACCCCAGGCCAGCACCGCGCGCGGATCCCCGAAGATCGCGCGCGCCACCGGTAGATCGAGATAGGCCGCCGACATCGCACAGCCGCCGGCCTGGCTGAGGCACCAGGCCGTGGACGCGTCTGCCTTGGCGATGGTTTCAATGACATGGAAGAAGGTGACGGGATCGGTTTCGATCCCGTCGGTCGAGCGCGGCAGCAGCAGACGAAACAGCTGCGCGTCGTGCAGCCTGTCGAGCAACGCCGGCGGCAGCCGGCGCTTATTCTCAATGTCGTTTCCGGCGGCCGCCACATCGGGACGAACAGCCTCGGCACGGGCGATGATCGTCCGGTCACCGGCAAGGTCGGCAGCAGTCGCGATCAAATTATCCAAGCCTCCATCGACGCCTTGTATTCAAGGTTATGCCTGCCGGACTCTCGCCGCCGACATATTCAGCCCGTCGGCCAGTTCCTTGTCGATCTGATCTGGTTGCCGGTCAGCGTCGTCCGGCGATCGAGGATCTCGAACATGGCGTTCCCCTTGGCGCCTGTTTATGTCCGGACGGACGCCGCGCCTGCGCACCGCCTATGTAAAAAGGGTATCGCCGGGCCGTCGCGCCCGACAAGCTCATGAAAACGCGGAGCACATCTGCGCAGAAGCGATGGAGTGAGCATCCTGCCGCTCCACACAAATCGGAAAGTCGCGGTCCATCGTCGCCGATCGCATTGCGGTGCACACACGCCATTTGCTTAAGGTTTCGCGGCTAGTTAGATAGGTCGAGCGATATCCACGGCCGGAACGTATGGAAGAAAAGCGAAAATATCCGCGGACCGAGATCGAGGAGCCCGCCTATGTCTCATCGGGCGGCTCCGTGATGCGTTGCGTGGTGAGGAATATTTCGCTCGAGGGTGCGGCGATCGACGTCGAGAACCCAGCATTCGTTCCGCAGCAATTTCGCCTCGTGATGGCGAAGGATTCCTCGATCGTCCATGAGTGCCGGGTCGCCTGGATCAAGAAGAACCGGATCGGCCTGACGTTCATGAATGTCGCGCAGGAACCGCCAGAATGAAGTGGCGCGTCACTCTATCCTGAGCTTCGCGTCACGTACCACTTTGCCCCATTTTTCCATTTCCAGCTTGATGCGGGCGCCGAACTCCTCCGGCCGGTTCGCGACCGGCTTGAATCCGAGCGCGGTCAGGCGCTCCTTCACGTCTGCCTGCCCGACTGCCTTGGCAATTTCGCGATAGAGCAGGTCGACGATCTCTTTCGGCGTTCCCGCCGGCGCAAGGACGCCTGTTATGGTGTCGGCCTCGTGATCCTTGATACCTTGTTCGGCAAAGGTCGGCACGTCGGGCAACTGGGTCGCGCGCTCGCTTGCGGCAACGCCGAGCGCGCGCAATTGGCCGGCCTGCACCGCCGAAAGGGCGGGCGGCAGCGCGGTGAAAGCGATCGGCGTGTGCCCGCCGACGGTTGACTGGATCGCAGGCGCTGCGCCGGTAAACGGCACGTGCACCAGGTCGAGGCTGAACGCCAGCCGAAACAGCTCGCCTCCCAGATGCGGCGTCGAACCGACGCCGGGGCCGGCAAAACCGTACTTGCCGGGATTGTCACGGATCAGCTGCACCAATTCCGGAAGCGACTTGGCCGGCACCGACGGGTTGACCACCACCACGTTCGGGGAAACCGCGACCAGCGTCACCGGCGCGAAATCCTTGACCGCGTCGTACGGCACCTTGGCGTAGAGGCTGGGATTGACCACAAAGCCGGTGCTGACGACCATGAGAGTGTAACCATCGGGGGTCGCGCGGGCGACCTGGCCGGACGCGGTGTTGCCGCCGGCGCCGCCGATATTCTCCACAAAGAATTGCTGACCGAGCGCATCGGAGAGCTTTCGCGACACCATCCGCGCGATCACGTCGGTCGGGCCGCCGGCGGGAAACCCGACAACCACGCGCACCGGGCGGTTCGGATAGCCCTGTGCCGAGGCTGTCGGGACGGCCCCCAGCAGCAGCGCGGCAGCGAGCAAGATTTGCAGAACGGCCGCCATGACGCCCCCCGGATTTTATGTTTGTTGACGCCATCATCAACGACGGCGCGCCGCAGAACAAGGGGGAGGTGTGGAGCGGCGCAGTCGTTATTTCTTCAGCAGCGGCTTGATCCGCTCTTCGAGTTCCTCGAACGACATCGAGCCTTTCAGCCGCTCACCGTTGAGGAAGAAGGTCGGCGTTGAATCGACCTTGAGCGTTTCATGGGCGTATTTCTGATCCGCCGCGAGCTTGTCGAGCATCGCCTGATCCCTCTCGCAAGTCGTCACGTCCTGTTCGCTCATCCCGTTCAGCTTGCCGACGAAGTTCAGCGTTTCCTTGGTCTGCGCGATCAGTCGGCCCTGCAGCTTGAACAAGGTCTCGATGACGCCGAAATATTTTTCCGAATCGTTCCTGGCGATGCAGCGCGCCAGCATCGAGGCCGCCGCAGCCGCGACATCGAGCGGGAACTCGCGGAACACGAAGCGGACCTTGCCGGTGTCGATATATTTGGAGCGTAGCATCGGAAAGACGTTCTCGCCGAAGGCGGCGCAATGCGAGCAGCTCATCGACGCGTATTCGGTGATGGTCACCGGCGCCTTCGGCGATCCGATCGCGATGTCCGGCAGCGACACCGGCTTGGCGACAGCCGCCGCCATCGCGCTCTGGGCGACGGCGGGGCCTGCGAAAAACGGCGCGGTGGAAGCGAGCAGGGCGACAAAAGCGATGCAGCGAGGAGCGTTCAACGGGCTATTCCAAATTGATGGGCGGGGAGAGTCTATCCGGTTCTTCCGTGTCTGAAATTATCTATATTCTTCAACAAGCAAAGACGAAAGCCGGATGTGTCGCAGCAGCAATCGGTCCGCGTGGAGCTGCGCGCCGTCATGGCCGCCAGAATCCCTGGTCAGCGCTTCGTCGCCGATGCGTGCAGCAAACGTCCTGAAGTTGATGGAGTGGCTGCAGACCTCTCAGGGTTTACTGCTGCGGAGGTTTCGACACTTCCCGGAACTTCCGACCTCACCGGCCTTGCCGTCGACCTCGGTGACGGGAGCGACACGGTATCCCTTGCCAACGGCATCAATTCACTTAGCGCCATCGGTATTGAGAACCTGAACGGCAGCGACTTCGGTGGCACACCGAGCGACGATACGCTGACGCTTCTCAACACCGTGTGGGCCTCAATGTTCACCTGGGCGACGGCAGCAATACGTTGAACCTCGCCGCCGGCAACAATACGTTGGGCAACTTGTTTGGCGTCAACTTCGTCAACGGTAGTGCGTCGAATGATACGTTGACTATCACAGGCGCAGTAGGCGGCACGATCGATCTTGGCGGTGGCACCGATACCGTGACGTTCAATACAAACATCTTCAGCATGACGGTACTCAACGCCGAAAACATCAACGGCAGCTCGACTTTCGACGAGATTATCATCGGCAACACGTCGGGCAACACGACGATCACCGCGGGCGGGGGCGCCGATTGGGTCACGGCCAGCGCTGGTGATGACAATGTCCGCTTCACCAGCACGGCGGATTCGGCCGCGGGCGCGGGTGACACGGTCTATAACTTCGATGCCAACGACGACACCTTCAACTTCTCGGGTATCAGCGTTTCGGGTGGCCACATCGAGTATGTCGACAGCGGGGCTTTTGTTGGCGGTAACCAGGCTTCGGCGCGCCTGCAGAACTTCGGTCCGGATAACGACTTGCTCCAGATCGACGCCAATGGTGACGGGACAGCCGATATGGACATCAGCCTGCAGAACTACACGGGCACGCTGAATAACAACCACTTCCTGCCGAACTAAGGGAAGTCGGCGCACATCACGCAGCCAGATCCGGAAGCCGCGCGCCAAGCGCGGCTTCTTCGCATTCTGCAACTGGGGCGCCGCCGTCTGCTGGGTTTTTGAGTTGGCGAATCCCGATTTTTCGATGCCGCGCGAGTGTGCGCCGCGTGAGAAATGAGGTGATCTGATCGTGCGCCGAATGAGAATCGACGCCGTTCGAAATCTCGCCGCCACCGACATTAACGATCGAGAGGTCTGCCTGAACGCCGCCGGGCCGAACATTCCCAAGCATTGAAATCCGCTTGCGGCGCTGTCGCTATAAGCAGCTGATTTGTATCACTATTCCAAAATTCTCTGATGGCATTTGGCTCGACCGTCGCAAGTGCGCAGCATGCCACATCAGTGCGCACTCGTGTCGGGCCTACCACGCATCCGCGCCGAAATTAGCCATCGGTGCTCATTCTCCCATCGCCGCTATGTTCGGTGTGGGGAACGCGGTATTGTTGCTGGGTAAAGAGGCTAATTGCTAATTTCCGGTTACCGAATTGCGGCATTGCCTAAAATTTATGTCTAGTGTTTCGGAAGGTTTTTAAATGCGCAAGATTTCGTTGTTCCTGGCATTTTGCGGTATCGCATCTGTCGTAGCCGGCCCGGCGTATCCACAGGGCACGCCCAAGCAGAAGGCAGTGCCGGCGCCAAGGCCAGCAACCCAAGCCGAGGCGACGGTACCAGCAGTGGCGGCGGCCGATGAAAAAGCCGCCAAAGCGATCGATGGATTCCGTTCTTCGAAATTCGGCATGAACGAGGCGGATGTCCGCGCGGCGATCACCAAGGATTTCGGCGTCAAGCCGGATGCGATCAAGTCGCAGGACAATCCGGCCGAACTGACCCGCAGCGTATTGCTGGCCGTTCCGGACCTGCTGCCGAGCGGCGGGATCGCCGAAGTATCCTACGTGTTCGGCTACAAGTCGAAGACGCTCATTCAGGTCGGCACGGTCTGGTCGAAAGGGACGGATCCGGCGATGACGCCGGAGAAGCTGTTCTCGAATGCCAACATTCTCCGCGCGCACTTCCTGGGCGAAGGCTTCAAGCCCGATACCATCGCCGTCAACACGCCCGTCGCCGGCGGCGTCCTGATGTTTCGCGGCAGCGATGCCAAGGATCGATCGGTGATCCTGCTGCTGCAGGGAACGTTCGAGACCAAGGAGAACAACCAGCGGATCCTGACCCCCACCGGCCTGCTGCTATTCTATGTGGCCGACACCAAGAGCCCCGACGTCTTCAAACTCCCGCCCGGTCAGTTCTGATGTCGTCTCGCTCCGGATCAACCCGACGCATGGCCGCCGGTCGCTCGCTCTTGTCACCAGCGAAGGTGAGCTGACATGCGTATGCCGCTCTCAGCCAGAAGCGAGGGTGGTTTGACGTTGCGCAGGTTCTCGCGCCTGCGTTTCGTCTCGTTGATCTGCATTGCGCAGATGACGATCCTGCCGTTGCTCGGCACTGGCCTTCGGGCGCAGACGGCCAACGTGATCATTCCCGACGGTCGCACGGGAACGAGCCTGCAGACGTCGGGCAATGTCACCAACATCACTACGACCACCGTATCCGGCGCCAACGCGTTCAACTCGTTTTCGCAGTTCGGCGTGGGGCAGGGCAACACCGTCAACCTGCAGGTGCCCAACGGCAGCCAGAACCTGATCAATATCGTTCGGGACGCGCCGGCTTACGTCAACGGCACGCTCAACTCCTATCAAAACGGCAAGATCGGCGGCAACGTCTACTTCGCCGATCCCTACGGCTTCGTGGTCGGCAAGACCGGCGTCGTCAATGTAGGCAGCCTGAACGTTTCCACGCCGTCGAAGGAATTCACCGACAGCATCATCGGCGCCTCGGGGCAGATCAACAATGCTGCCGTAAGCAGCCTGATGAATGGCTCATTCCCGATCTCGCCGGACGGCAATATCCGGATTCTCGGCCGCATCAACGCCGCGGACGGTGTCCGGCTTACTGGCCAGAACGTCTTCGTCGGCGGCGGCAGGAGCCAGCGCGAGCGGGTCAACCACGAACACGCCTCCAAATTCGCGGCCTCGGTCAATTCCAAGGGCCTGCGCAGCGCCAGCGCCATCACCGTCCGCAACGGATCGATCCATATTGGCGCGGTCAACAACGCAACCATCTCCGGACGGCTGACGGCGCGCAGCCGCACCACCACGCCAAGCACGATCACGGTCACTGCCGGAAACAACATCCAGCTCGGCAAGACGGCCAGCCTGAGCACCGCCAGCAAGACGGGCGACGCCGGCAACATCACGCTGAAGACCACGGGCGATCTGACCGTGAAGAGCGGCGCCCGGATCAACGCCAGCTCCGCCACGGGTAACGCGGCTGTTGTCGATCTGAGCGCCAACGGCATCGTCGACATCGCCAGCGGCGTCAAAATCAACGTTGCCGCGCCTAACGGCAATGCCGGCAAGCTCATCCTCGATCCGACGGATATCGTTGTCGGCGCGGCCACCGGTGTCGCCGGTGTCAACATGTCGAATGCCACGGTCGCCGCCGCGATCTCCGCGCTCAACGGCACCGGCACGTTCACGCTTCTGGCGAGTAACTCGATCACGATCAATGGAAACGGCGTCGTCGACGGCGGTACCACCGTCAATGTGACGCTGAATGCGCCGACGCTGAACCTGCTGGCGGGCAGCTATGTCAGGGGCGATGCCGTTGCTCTGACTTCGACTACCTCTGGCGGCCAGGTCAACATCAATGCTGCCAGCACTGGCGGCGCTCAGGTTTTGACCAACACTGCACTGCAGATTACTGCGTCGCGGGTGGTTCTCTCCAGTACCGCCGACATGATCGTCGGCAATGGCAGCACCAGCGCCAATACCGCCGCGGCCGGCTTCGTGTCGAATGCCACGATCGCTCGCTACGCCGGCGCTGTCGGCAGCGGCGCCACTCTTTCGCTCAGCGCGTCGTCGCGGATCACGGTCGATTCCACCGGCGTTGTCGACGGCCGCCGCATGGCCGGCGCCGTTTCGAATGCCAACTCGGTGGACAACATCGTATTCACCGCACCGACGATCAACATCGACAGCGGCGGCCAGGTCCTTGCGCAGGCGGTGAATACCACGGGCACCAACGCTACCAGCTTTACTTCCGGCCGGGTCATCATGAATGCCTTCGGCGCCGGTTCAGGTATTGACGTATCCGGTACCGTTAGAGGTGGCTACCTCGCCTTCAGTACCGATCAGGCCTCGATAACCGTGGGATCGACGGCCGTCATTGCCGCCGATCCGTCGCGGTACGTCAATTTCAACGGCCCATCGATCAGCGTAAACACCGGGGCGAGCATCAGCGCGGGCACTGTCGGTTTCTTCTTCGCCCAAAGCGCGCTCACCGTTGGCGGCAGCTCGCTGACAGGCGGCAACGTCGCCGCCAACAACGGCCAGGGCGGCCTGCTGTCGAACCTGATGGTCGCCAGATACATCGCGGCGGTAAACGGCTCCGGAACCTTGTTGCTGTCGGCTCAGGCCAACACATTGAATCTCAACGCCGATGCGGTGATCAACGCCGGCAGCACGATGAAGGTCGCGCTGCAGGCCCGGACGCTCAACGTTACGTCGGGCGCGCAGATCACCGCGGGCGCCGCCGCGTTTGCCTTCGACCAGGACAACGTCATCATCGGCAGCTCGGCCGACCCCAGTGCCGGGAGCGCCGGGTTCGTGAACAACACCCAGATCGCCTCGTTGATGCTGGCGCTTTCCGGAACCAGCGCATTCGAGATTTCGGCGAACAATTCGATCACCCTGAACGCGACCGCGGTCATCGATTCACGCTCGCTGAACGCCTCGCAGAACTCGCAGGCCAATTCGCGGAACGTCACGTTGAGCGCGCCGACGATCACGATGGCCCAGGGATCGAAGATCCTTGCCCAAGCTGTCAATTTCGGCGGCTCCACCTTCACCAGCGGTGCTGTCACGCTCAACGCGAGTGCGAGCGACAATAGGTTGTCGGGCCAGGCGACCGCGGTGACGGGAATTACGATCGACGGTCAGATCACGGGCGGCCATATTACGATCAACGCGACCTCGACCGCCGTATCGAGTTTCACAAGCTCAATCCTGGGGATGTTCGCGCTCGTCGGCGAAAGCGTTGCGCCGGCGTTGCTCGGCCTCAATGGCGGCTACGTCGCGGCGAGTGCGACGGCAACGGTGAACATCAACAGCCACGCCAACATCAACGGCACCGGCCGGGTTTTGATCAGCGCGAACGGCTCAGAGCTGGCGGAGGATCCGGTCCTGGCGGGGCTCGTGAACTTCATGCCGTTCAGCGCGGCGGTGGTCGTCGGCAAGATCGACGCGAACGTTTCAACCAACGTGGCATCCGGCGCGACGATTTCCGCCGGTAGCAACCTGTCCATCCTTGCCACCAACGACGCGACGATGAAGGTGTCTGCCGTCTCGGCAGGTTCAGCGCAGTTTGTGGAGACTGTCGCTTATTCCAAGGTTTCCGTATCGACCCTGGCCAACGTTGCAACCGGCGCCAACATCAGCGTCGGGACGGTCAACGCGGGCGGCAACACGTTCGCGGTGCGTGCGCTGAACAACAACAGTTTCTCGACGTCGGCGACGTCCGTCGCATTGAGCACGCCCAGCGCCAGCGGCGGCGTCGGCGGAGCGCTGGCGATCAGCGATATCACGACCTCGGCTACGGCATTGTTGGGAGCCTCGCTCGGCACCAGCGCCAACCGGCTGAACGGTTCGGTGGTCGTCGAGGCGACATCCAACGGCAAGCTCAACTCGACCATGGCCTCGACCATCGTCGGCACGCCGGCCCTGGTCGGCGCCCTGCAGGAAGCGATTCTTACGACCGTCTCGCCGCAAAGCATGATCTTTGCGATGATGGGCCCGCTGGTCTCGGCGAGCTTCAACTTCAAGGCTGCGGGGGCGATGTCGCTTGCGAACAGCACGCAGAATGCGACGGCCGCGATCAAGCAAAACCCGAGCGGCGGCGCACCCAGCATTTACACCAATGGCAATGTCGCTGTTGTCAGCAATGTCATCGACGTCGGCGTCCGCAGCAATGCGACCGCCAGTGCGATTACGTCCGATGTGTCGGCCGGCGAGGGCGTCGCGATCAGCGCGGCCGTCGCATGGGGCACCTTCAACCACAATTCCAACGCCTATATCGGTGGCGGTACGCTGATCAACGCGCCGAACATCGGCGTCACTGCGAACACCTATTTACCGATCACCAACACCTGGTTGCAATGGGCCGGACTCGGTGAGGTGATCAGCCATCTCAACGGCAATCTCGGCGTCGGCGGCAATATCCTGACCAGCTACGCCAATGCGACCTCGGATGCCGGCGATACGGTTGGCATTGCCGGTTCGCTGAACAATTTCATGGTCAACAACAACACGACCGCGTGGGTCGCGACCGGAGCGAGCCTGAACGCCACCTGCAGCATCGCGACCTGCGGCAACGGCGCGTGGTCGGCGTCGACCTGGAGCGGCACGCAGGACTTCAACGCGACCCTGGCCATCGCGGCAAACACGTCAACGAGTTCGATCAATGCCGCCGGGAATGTCGGCACGCTGGGCTTTCTCCCGGGCAATACCTCCGGTGGCTCCTCGCTGGGCGGCGCACTCAACCTCGTTCAGTTCTCCAGCAACACCATCGCCGGTGTTGCCTCCGGGGCTTCGCTAAGCTCCGCCGATAACATTTCCATCGATGCGGTCACAACCGACCTGTTCTTCGGTGTGGCGCCGACATCCGGCAAGGCTGCGGGCGCTCTGTCGCTGAACGGAATCACGTCGATCGCGCTGGTCAGCAACAAGACGCATGCATCGATCGGCATCGGCGCCCACGTGTCTTCTCCGACTGTCAACGTCCATGCGGCGCAGGATCTGTCGATGCTGTCGATCGCCGGTGCGGTCTCCCTCGGCGGCGCGTCCGCGGTCGGTATCGCGGTCGCCTATCTCGGAGCGAACACTGATACGGCCGCCTATATCGGTGAGAACCAGAGCGACATCAGGCCGGGTCCCTTCAGCGCCAACGATCCGTTCTCGGGTACCGGCGGAGGCAACGGCACGATTGCCGTGGACCATCTGGCAGTCAGCGCGACGACTTCCGGACGTATGACAGCGGCTTCGATCGCTGCGGCGATCTCCGAGCCGTCGGTCTCGGACTTTGCCAACAAGGCCGGAGCCGTCGGTGCCGCCGCGACAGGCGGAGCCGATGGTGTCGGGATCGCAATGGCCAGGATCAGCCAGTCCTCGGGCGCGTCAAGCGATGGCTTCTCCATCGACATCGCGGGCAGTTCGTCGATCAGCGACGTCTCGCTGGGAACGAAAGCATCGGTCACCGGTGTGACCATCAACCGCTTCACGGGGTCGAGCACAGCGGCGAGCACGCTGGTCCAGGCGCTCAACGACACGGTCCTCAACAACGGTTCGGGCTCCGCTGCGGCCAACCTCGCAGGGTCCGCGGCATCGGGAAGTGTTGCGGTCGCGGGCGCCATTGCGGTCGCCATGTCGAACAACGCCACGGTGGCCTATATCGACAACACGACCATCAACAATCATGCGGCGGTGTCGGTTCAGGCACTGAACGGCGGATCGGAAACAGTCGTCGCCATCGGCATCGCCGCATCCCGGGCCAATTCGGTTGCGATCGCGCTGTCGGTCGGCATCATCACCGACAGCGTCAACGCCTACATCCAGAATTCGACCCTCAACGGCGTCTCCAGCGGCACGTCTCGCGCGGTCGAGGTCGACGCCTATCAGACCAGCAACATCGCGATCGGCGGCGGCTCGCTTTATGTGGCCGGCGGCCAGGGCGGGGTCGGCGCCGGATTTACCTATGCCTCCATCGGCGATCCGACCGGTGGGACGGCGGTCGATGCGCATATTCGCGGGACGTCGATCAACAATTACGACACGCTTACGGTGCTTGGAGACAACGCCAGCGTGATCGCCGCAGGCGCGGCATCCGGCGGGGCCGGGGGCAATGGTGCTGCCGGTGCCATCGTCGTCACCGACATTACGACGTCGACGATGGCCTATATCCGCAGCAGTGCCACCGTTAACATCACGGTCACCGGCAACGTCATTGTGACCGCCGATAGCGTCGCCATTGCATCGCTCGACACCGCGCTGTCCAATCTCGTCAAAGCCTCGAACGCCAACCAGCTCGCGTCCGACAATTGCTCGACCACCGGCGGACAGCAAAACTGCGTCGATTTCAGCTACCAGGCGCTGAACGGCGGAACGGCAGGCAGTCCAACGGCACCGGGTGCCGCTATCATTGCGGTCGCCGGCATTATCCAGGCAGGCAAGAACAATGTCGGCGCATCGATGGTGTACGACCATATCGCGACGACACATTCGGCCTACATCGCAGGTGTCTTGCTGACTTCGACCAACGGTACCGTCTCGGTGACGGCGAGCGACTCCTCGGAGATCCAGTCCGTTGCGATCGGCTTCGGCCTATCCACCGGCCAGTTCTCGGGCGTCGGCGGACTGTCGATCAACTCGATCCAGAATACCGTGACGGCCTCGATCGGCAACGCGCAGTCGACCACCACGAATTCGACGATTACGGCCGCAAATCTCTTTGTGACCGCGAACGACACCTCGAAAATCACCGGGACTGCGGCGGTGGCCGGCGCATCGACGCAAGGAAGTGCTGCGGGCCTTGCGCTCGTCTACAGCGACATCTCGAACAATTTGAGCGCCGGGATAACCGGCTCCAAGGTGGTTTCGAACGGCAATGTCGGCGTTTCGACCAAGTCGGACGCCACGATTTCGACGGTTGCGGTGGGTGTCGCCATCTCATCGCAGGTCGGTCTCGCCGGATCGGTCGCCACCAATCTGATGGGCACGAACGTCACCGCCAGCATCACCGGCGGCGCCGACGTCATCGCAGACGGCAGCATTGCCGTGCAAGCGAACAACACCGACAACGCCGCGGTCTTCGCAGGTGCCTTTGCCATCTCCAAGGGCGCGGCCGGCGGCGCGGGGTCGCTCGTTACCAACAAGATCACAGGCAACACGTCAGCCTATATCAGCGGATCGGCCACCAAGGTCGATGCGCGCGGCAACAGTTCGCAGACCGTGGTTCCTTTCTCCGTCAATAGCGGCACGCTCGCGCACGCGCTCGACCTCGGTGCGTTCAGCGCGCCGACCGACGACACGCCCGACCTGAGCGAAACGCGTGAATCGGTGAGGGGCCTTTCGGTCAACGCCAGCTCGCATCAGGCGGTCGTCGCCAACGTTGCCAGCCTTGCCGCGAGCACCGGCGTTTCGATCATGATCAACCCGATCATCAACGTCATGTCGGGCACGACCAGTGCCTATATCGACAGCGCCAGCATCGACACGCGGCTGACCAGTTCCACCCTGGCGCCGCAGATCAACGTCGCCGCCAGCAGCATTTCCTACTCCGGCACGTTCGGCCTCGGCATCGTGGCGCCGACCGGCACCGCGGGCGGCGGTGCGACCATCATCAGCACGACGATGTCGCGCGAAACCTTCGCCTATATCACCAACGCCGAAGTCGGCGGCACCGTCAACGTTGGCGGCGTGGTCTCCCCGACGGTCGGTGCGGTCACGGTCAAGGCCAATGCCGAGCAGCACGCGTCCTCCGTCGCGGTCGGCTTCAACAGCGGTTCGGTCGGGCTCAACGTCTTCAATGCCACCACGCAAGCCTATGTCGATGGCGGCTCCCTGACCGCCTCGTCGCTGTCCGTCAAGGCCAAGAACAGCACCGGTATCGCGTCCGCCAACGGCTCCGGCGCCTATGGAAGCAACGTGGCGATCGGCGCCGCCTTCCTGGTCCAGGTCAGTTCGAACAAAACCCTGGCTTACGTCGGCGACGAATTCCACTATCGAGGTAACAGCGCGGCCCATACCACGGCCTTGCAATTGAGCGGTGCACTCGATGTCGACGCAAGAACGATCAACGATTTCCAGGCGTTTTCAGTCGGCGGCGCGATCTCAACCGGCGGCGGGGCTGTCGCTGGCATGGCCAACATCGAGATCGCCAACAACGTCACGATTGCTGGCATCTACGACACCACGCTGACGTCGCCGTCCGGCACCGCCGCGGGCGCGGTCACCGTGAACGCAAACGAGGAAGTCTACATCCGGGAGATCGCAGGCGCGCTGTCGGTTGCTACCGGGGGGGTAGGCGTCGGTGCCGCCGCCAACGTGCTGGTGTTCAAGAGCCAGACCACCGCAGAGACCCGCAACAGCAATTTGAACTCGTCCGGGGCGATCAACGTCAACGCCCAGAGCATCAAGGAAGTGCAGTCCTACGCCGTGACAGTGGGCGCCGGCAGCTCGGTGGGCATTGGGGCGGCGATTGGGGTCATCCTTATCGGCACCAACACGGCGGACGCCGACGCGCAGGGCGACCAGACCGGACAATTCGGCGGCACCATCGCCGCCGCCAATGCCGGAACCAATTCCAGCCAGGGCAGCGGCGCGGTCGCGAGCGGCACGGCGGGCAATCCGAGCGGCGCCAACGCCACCTCGACATATGACGTCAGCACCGTGCTGACCGGAGGCAATGACAGCGTCACGGCACAGATCGCGGGCGGCAACGTCACCGGCACCCAGGTCAACGTAAACGCCACCAGTGCCAATGCCGCGCAGCAGTTCCTGCTCGGCGCCGGTTTCGGCAAGAATGTCGGCGTCGGCGCCGGCATCGGCTACACCACCGTCAACAGCAGCGTTCTCGCCAATCTGAGCGCCATCGTCTCGGCTCCCACGGTCAGCGTCGCAGCTGTCGTGAAGGATGCCACAACCGGGCCTTATGCGGGCAAGACGGTTGACACCGAAGCCGTTGCCGGCGGCTTGTCGCTTTACTTCGGCGCCCAGGCAGCCGTGGCCGTCGGCAATGTCACCAATACCGTGACGGCGCAGCTCGGCGGCACGGTGACGGGAACGGGCGGAAATGGCGTCCAGGTGAGCGCGCGCGACACCTCGACCCAGGCGGCAACGGCCGGGGGCGGCAGCGGCGGCATCGCGGCCGTCGGCGTTACGATCGCCACCACCGCGAAATCCAGTTCGGTCGCCGCCAAGATCCTGGATAACGCCAGCGTCAACAGTTCGACCGTTGCCGTCACGGCAACCGAAGGCGGCGCCTTGTCGGCGTCGGCGACGGCGGTCGCCGGCGGTATCGTCTCCGGCACCGGCGCGGCCGCGACCGCGAAGGAAGACTCCACGGTGCTGGCGGAGATCGGCAATAGTGCCGCGATCACCACGTCCTCGACTGGCCTCGGCACCCTGGTATCGGCTTCGGCGACGCCGGACGTCTCGGCGACTTCGCTGGGTGTCGCCGTTGGCGGCGGCGCGATTGGTGTCTCCGTGGCACTGGCAAGTTCGTCGCTCAACGTCACCTCCCGCGTCGGCAACAGTACCACTTTCACCGGAGGCGACGTTTCCGTCACCGCCATGGCGCTGGCGCCGAGCAGCGGCAACGGCATCTATGCCCGTGCGATCGCGGGCGGCGGCGGATCGCTGATCGGCGTCCAGGGCAGCTACGCCGAGACCAGGGAAAACTCGACGGTCAGTGCCTATGGCGGGACGGGGATTACCCTGCCGGCTGGCGACTTCATCATCGCCGCCCAGAACGACAGCAACCAGTACGCGACGGCGACGGGTATCGCGGCCGGCTATATCGCGGCGGGCGCGACCATCAGCAAGGTCACATCCAACGCCACCACGGATGCCTATCTCGGGGCAGGGGCGATCACCACCGCGAACCATATCGGGATCCTGCAGATCACCGCGGTTGGCACCGACAGCCTTGCGTCCAGCGCAACGGCCGGCTCGGGCGGCACCATCGCCGGCGCCGCGGCGGTCGCATTGATCAACAACACCGCGACGACGAGCGCGAACCTTTACGGCAACGCGACGTCCAATACGCTTTACCTCGGCGGGCTGAATATCCAGGCCCAGCACCAGACAAATTATGCCGGCAATGGCGACGCCTTCCAGGCATCCTTTGCCGGCGCCAGCGGCGGCAACGCGACCAACAATATCACCTCGACCACGACGGCCGGGGTCGGATCGAACCTGATCATCCATTCCGCTGGTGGCGACATGCTCGTCATCTCCAACGACATCGTCAATCAACTCGGTGGCGGAGCGCGGGCAGGGTCCGGCGGCGTGGCCGCGGGCGCCGCGACGGTGAGTGACGCCCACGTCACCCAGAGGGCCACCACGAATATCGGCAGCGGCACGATCCTCAGCCTGAACGACGATCCCCTGACATCGACCGCCAAGGTCAACATCGAGGCCTACAACTCGCTGCGCACCGTCGACAGTGTAAGCCTGACCGCGGGCGGCCTGTTTGCCGGCGGTGGCGCCCGGTCCAACATGACGGCGAACGCCTACGCCACGGTCAACATCGACGCGACCGAGATCTTCAGTGCCGGCAATCTCTTCATCGGCACCGCGTCCTCGCTGATCGCGTACAACTACGCCAACGCGAACCTGTTCGGCGCCATCACCGGCGCCGGCGCGAGCACGAATACCTCGCTGACCGCGAACCAGGCCGTCAACGTCAGTGGCGATACGACCCTGCTGGCGTGGGGCCTGCTCAATCTCACCGCCGGCCAGGCCGGCGACGGCAGCAAGTACAGCCAAGTGAGCGCCAACGCGACCACTGTGGTCTACAATCAGGCCCTGGTCCCGATTACCGCCGTGTACAGCGGCACGGCCACGGCGCGCAGCTATACCGACCTGAATATCGCCGGCGGCGCGCAGGTGCTTGGCGTGAACAACGTCTCGCTTGCAGCGACCAAAGGCGCCGTATCGGCGAATGGCAGAGGCACCAATTACAATCCATACCTGACGCTGTTCAGCACCGAGAACCACGACAACCACAGCGATGCTACCCAGGGCCGCGGCAACATCTCGCAGAACGGCGTCGTGGTGGCCGGCATCTACAATCAGCAATCGATCCTGATTGCGGTTGGCGCCAACGTGCCAACGCTAACGACGACCAGCCCGTACGCGCTCACCCTCGAACTGGTCTCCAATCCGAACAATTTCAGCACGGTCAAGAAGTACAATCACCAGACCATCCAGTACGCGGTCGTCAACGGGTTCAATCCCTATCAGACCATCGTCTCGCAGATCGCTACGTTGAGCGGGTTGTCGACGGCGGACGTGCAGACGGTGCTGTCGGGTGCCAATCCCACCATCACGATCGCCACTGCCAATGATCCGACCGGCGATATCCAGCGCCAGGTCAACACGCTGATCCAGCAGGCGCCGTTCGCCGCCAACGTCGCCGGCGCGTCGATCGCGCTCGGCGATATCATGGTCTCGGGCGGCAACGTCTCGATCCTGGCCGATACGATGAGCGGCACGCAGGTGGCCGGCAAGGCCGCACCGCGTGTCTCGTCCCGCGACTCCGTCTCGATCAACATCGAGAACCAGGGCCTGAACTTCATGTCGGTGTCGAGGATGACGGTGACCGGCGTCAGCGGTGGCCACAATGTCTTTACGGGTGCGGCGACCGACACCACGTCGCCCGGCATCACATTCCAGCAGGATCTGACTGGCTCGACGCCGGTCGTCACGGTAAACGCCAGCTATAACCGCAAGGACCCGAACACCGGCCTCGGCGTCGATCTGAACGGGATCCCGCTGACCAAAACCCCCGACATCTATTTCAACGGTGAGGTCACCAACCTCAACGGCCTGCTCAACATCTCCAACGCGCTCGGCAACGTGGTCGCGTCGAAGACCTACAACGCGGCGACGATCCAGGTGGTGGTCCCGAACGGCACCTTCACGTTCAATGGCGGAGTCGGCAGCATCTACAACACCAACGGCATCGTGTCGTCGCAGTGGGCTGGTGTCCAGTTCAGGCCCACTGACACGCTGACCGCCGTCATGACGGCGGCGACGTGGCTCGGAACGTACGGCCAATACGTTCCAGGCGAGGTCTATATTGCCGGCAACGGCACCTACAAACCGTATACGCATTATTGCTGCAACGGCGGCAGCGGCAGCGCGGCTGCTGTTCCGAACAGCGTGGTGTTCACCGCGCGCATGCTCAACCTGTTCTATGACGGCGTTTCGCTTTACTCGGCGATCTTCCTGCCGGCAGGCGAGGGCATTCCTGGAAACCTCGCTCAAATCGAGGGAGCCAATCCTGCCATCGTCTCGACCAGGCCCTGGGAGAAGAGCACCTACGACGGTCAGACCGTGTATGGTGACAACGGAAGCCCGTTCCATTGTTCGGGCTGCGCAGCCTTCTTCCAGGTCATCAACATCCAGTCCGCGGCGGTGACGCCAATAACCGCTGCGACGACCCTCACGGCGGCGGCGCCCAACGCCTTTGCCATCGGCAAAGCCATCATCCTGTCGGCGTCGGTGCTCAACGTCAACGGAACCATCCAGAGCGGACAGAGCAGCAACTATTCGGTCAATATCGGCACCAACGCCAGGAACGTCATTGACAGCCTGCGCGCCGACACGCTGGCAAACCTGTCGCTCGCCCAGGCCCAGAGCAATGCCCAGAACGGCAATTATCTCGACCTGACCCCGTATCTGACCAAGGTGAACGGTGGCGACGTGCAGGTCGGCGCGCGGTACAACGTGCTGACCGACCAGATCGTGCTGAACAGCGTGGTGCAGGGCACCGGTGGCTATGTCTACCTGAACGGCCGGATCATCAGCACATCCACGAGCGGCGCGTCGCAGGGCAACATCGTCGTCAACGGCGGCGCCGGCACGATTACCGTCAACAACACGACCGGAACGACGCTTGTCACCAACACGATCAACACCGGGGTCAGCGCCGCGAGCGTCATCCAGATCGTCGACCAGCTCAAGCAGCAGACCACCTGGTACGTCTACAATGCGGCGGCACCGGGCGGACAGCAGGTCAGCACCTACCGGACCGCAGGCGTCAATGCGAGCGGTTACAATTCGGGGATGCTGGTCGGACTCAGCGGAACCTCGGGCGTGGTCTACCAGCCGCTGGCCAACCAGTATTATCAATGGGTCGACACCGCGACGCTGACGCGTCCCGTCACCAGCACTGCCGCCGACTATGGCTGGACCTTCAGCGGCGTCTCGGCCAACTCGCCGACCTATCCCTACACGCAGACCACGAGCCTCGTCTCGAACGTGATGCAGGTCGTCAACGGCGTTACCACCAATCAGTTGCAGACCGCCAACTTCCAGGAAGTCGTCACGGCGACCGGCGGTTACCACTCAAACAACTTCAACACCAGCAGTGGTGCATGCTGTGGCAGTATCAAACAGTACAATTGGTACCAGATGATCTACGACAGCCTGACCTTGAAGCTGACGAACACGGTCAAGGCGTCCTACGACATCGGCATTCACTTCAACGGCGGCGGTTCAAGCTCGGTGGCGGTGACATCCGACGCCAGCATCGTGATCAACGGACCGATCAACAATCTGCAGGGCGCAACGACCATCACCGCGACGGGCGCCAATTCGTCCATTACGGTCGGTGCGACCGCCAATAATCCGCTGATTTCCGGAACCAACGTCACGCTCAGGGCAGATGGCGGTATCGGCTCGCTCGCGGGGACGAAGACGCCGGTGCCGGTCCAGGTCTATGGCGGCCAGCTGAACGCGACCACGATTGACCGCGACATCGCCATTGCCGCGCAGGGATCGCTGGTAATCGGTCAGGTGAAGGTCAATTCGGCGACCCCGGGCAGCGCGCCACAAGGAAACATATTCCTGTCGGCGACCGGCGACATCAATTCGGGTTCACCCTACAATTTCGCCAACCCGGTCGTGGTCGGCAAGTCGATCGAGATCAATTCGACGGGCGGCGCGATCGGCGCGATTTCAAGCGTCAGCAACGGCGCAACCGTCCTGACCAACGTCAATCCGCTGGTGGTCCAGGCCACCGGAACGACCCTGGTCAACGGCAGTGTCGATGGCGGGGTTCTCGACAGCGCTTCCTCGACCGGTACCTACATCGTGCAATCGACCGGCGATCTCAGGCTCGGCAAGGTTTCATCTGGAGGCGCGGTCTTCCTGGCGGCCGCCGCATCCGACGGTCGCACCGCCAACATCCTCAACGGCCTGTCGGCCGGCGGATTGACCGCCGAGCAGAGCGCGCACCTGCAGAGTGTCTGGACGGATCTGAACCTGGTGAGCGGCTCTGCTGCGGCCTCCGTCACCGCCTACGAGTCGATGATCAAGGCGGCCTACAACGACTATTGGCAGCTGCGCAATCTGGCCTTCGCCGATGGCAGCACTTACGCGCTCACGTCGCTCGGCACCACCGTGCTCAAGGCCCAGGTCGCGGCCAAGCTCGGCATCGATCCTGCTGATGTCTCGACCACCCAGATGATGACCGAGGCGACGACGCGCTTCGAGAGGGCCGAGTATCTGCTCGGCATCAAGACAGCGGCCCAGCTCTCGAATTCGCTCACGACGCTGTTCGGCGCCAACCTTGCCTCGAATGCAAGCCTGCAGGCAGCGCCGGATCTGACCGTGTCGCTCACGGCCTACAATCCGAACTTCAGCTATTCGCTGTCGACCAGTTCGACGCTCTACGCGAAGATCACATCGGGTTCGCAGTGGACGCAGGACCAGCTCAAATACACCGTGAGCGCCGCTGCCAATCCGGCTACCGCTGTGGCGCCGGCGCCGATCGGCGAGCTCACGCCCGCGAACGTCAGCGGCCGGCAGGTCATGCTGTATGCGCCAAACGGTTCGGTCGGCAACCTGGCCAGACCCGAGGACTTCTCCTTCACCAGCAGCACGGGTTCCTCGACGTTGTCGGACGTACAGAAGGCACTTTTGGCCTCAGCCGGTCCGTCACAACTGACGGTGACGCCGACGACCGACCAGGCTACCGGTGTCATCACGTACAATGTGAGCGTGTCGCAGCAGAGCTACGTCGTTCTCAATCCGATCGACGCCGTGGCCGCCAAGGTGCAAAGCGACATTTATCTGGCCAGCAAGTCCGACCTGAAGCTGGGTGGTATCGCCAACGCAACGTTCGGTCCGATCACGGCGGCACGGACCAACGGCGTGCAGATCGTGGGTGTCGGCGACGTCAAGCTCGATGCCGTCGGCAACATTTTCGCGGGCATTGCCAATCAGCCGGTAATCTCCGGCAACATCAGGGATCTCACCCTGATCTCGGAAACCGGCAACATCGGCCAGGCGCCGGCGGCCGGAACCAACCCGGCGAACAATCCGAACGCCCTTCAGATCGCTTTCGCCAACCCGTCGACCAACCAGCTCGACCAGGTCGTGGCGGCGCAGGGCGGCATCTATCTGAATCAGACCACCGGCGATCTCGTCCTCGGCAACGTCACCGCCGCTGGTGCGATCCAGTTCGCGGCGACCGGCAGCATTTACGCCCAGCCGCAGTTTACCGACCGTACCGCAGTCCATATTGCGGGCGCGTCGCTGGACGTGCGCGCCGGCGGCAATGTCGGCTTCAATGGCACCACGGCCCAGCCGCTCCAGGTCAAGATATCGGGCGCGATCACCGGCACTTCGGCCGGCGCCATGACGATCCTGGCCCCGTCGGACAACCTGAATATCGGTACGAGTGGAACCTACGGCGGGCTTTCCGCCGGCGGCGCGATGACGCTGAGGACGCCGGTTGGCGCGCTCAATATCAATGCCGACGTCACCAGCGACGGGTTGATGCAACTGCTTGCCAATGGCGCGGTGACGTTCACGGCCGGCACCAGCGCCGATCCGGTCGTCGCCCAGAGCACCAACGGTGCGGTGACGCTGGCCTCGGCATCGCTCACCATGGGCGCCTATACCGCTATCAACGCCGCGGGCGTGATCACCGTGGCGACCACCGGGGATGCCACGCTCGGCCAGCTCAACTCGTCGGCATCCTTTGCCGCGGCCGGCAATGCGGCTTCCATCGTGGTTTCGGCCGGCGGCGTCTCCGCGGGTGCGATCCTGAGCAATGCCGACGGCCAAACCAACCTGGTGGCTTCAGGCGCCAATGCACGGGTCGCGCTCAACGCCAACAGCATCGGGACATCGACGCAGCGGATCACCCTGAACGCGCCATACCTGGCCGCCACGGCGACCGATGGCGGCATCTATGTCGGCGCGCTGGCTGACCTCGAGGCGAGCCTGCTGTCGGCCGTCAAGGGCAGCGTGGACGTGCAGGGCAGTGGCAGCCTGACGCTCAACAGCGTTCTGGCCGGCACGGCGACCGGCGCCAACGGCACCTTCACCGCGCGAGCAACCACCAGCGGCAGCAACATCGTCGTCGGGTCAGCCGCCAGCAGCGACAGCCAGACGCTTCATGCCGACGGCAACGTGACCTTCAACCAGCTCAGTGCGACGGGTGTCGGCAGCGATCCCGGCGATATCACCGTCAACGCCGATCACGGTTTCGTCCTGGCGCAGACGGTCGTTAACGGCGGCGTCACAACACCGGGTTCGCTCGCAGCCAATGGCTCGGCCTCGCTGACGGCCGCGACAACCATCACCGGCACCACGCTGGCGGCGACGACCGGTTCGGCCTCGCTCCATGCCGCCGGCCTGATCGACTGGACCACGCTGACCGCGGGCACCACGCTGGGCGTGACGTCAACGGCCGGCAGCATCACGCTCAAGACCGCGCAGAGCGGCGGCGGCCAGACCCTGCATGCCAGCCAGAACATCACGTTCAACCAGCTGGCCACCACCGGCATCACCGGCGACGTCGGAAACATCAACATCAACGCCGACAACGGCTTCATCCTGGCGGAGACGGTGGTTGCCGGTGGCGTCACGACGCCGGGTTCGGTCGCAGCCAACGGCTCGGCCTCGCTGACGGCCGCGACAACCATCACCGGCACGACGCTGGCGGCGACGACCGGTTCGGCCTCGCTCCAGGCCACCGGCCTGATCGAATGGGCCACGCTGACCGCCGGTACCACGCTGGGGATCAATTCGACCGGAAGCAGCATCACGCTCAAGACCGCGCAGAGCGGCGGCGGCCAGACCCTGCATGCCAACCAGAACGTCACGTTCAACGAGCTCGCCGCCACTGGTATCACCGGCGACGTCGGAAACATCAACGTCACCGCCGCCAACGGCTTCATCCTGGCGGAGACGGTGATTGCCGGCGGCGTCACGACGCCGGGTTCGGTCGCAGCCAATGGCTCGGCCTCGCTTACGGCAGCCACGACCATCACCGGCACGACGCTGGCCGCTACCACCGGTTCGGCCTCGCTCCAGGCCGCCGGCCTGATCGACTGGACCGCATTGACCGCTGGCACCACGCTGGGGATCAATTCGACCGGCAGCAGCATCACGCTCAAGACCGCTCAGAGCGGCGGTAGCCAGACGCTGCACGCCAACCAGAACGTCACGTTCAACCAGCTGGCCGCCAATGGCATCACCGGCGACGTCGGAAACATCAACGTCAATGCCGACAACGGCTTCATCCTGGCAGAGACCGTCGCGGCCGGCGGTGTCACCACGCCGGGTTCGGTCGCGGCGAATGGCTCGGCTTCGCTGACGGCCGCCACGACCATCACCGGCACGACGCTGGCGGCGACGACCGGTTCGGCCTCGCTCCTGGCCGCCGGCCTGATCGACTGGACCGCGCTGACAGCAGGTACGACGCTGGGGGTCAATTCGACTGGCAGCAGCATCACGCTTGCCTCAGCACAGAGCGGCGGTACGCAAACGCTGCACGCCAGGCAGAACGTGACGTTCAATCAGCTCACCACCAGCGGCATCACGGGTGACGCGGGCAACGTCAACATCAACGCCGATACCGGCAAGCTCGCCGGCGGCTCGATCAATGCCCATGGTTCCGCCAGCCTGATCGCGGCGACCAGCAACACCGGCAATAACCTCACCACCGTCACCGGCGGCGCGTTGCTGCAGGGAACGCTGATCGACTGGGCCAACCTCCAGCTGGCCGGCGCACTCGGTATTACGGCGACGACGGGCGGGATCACCCTCGGGACGGCGATCAGCGGCGGCACCCAGACCTTGCAGGCACATGGCGACATCGTCTTCAAGCAGCTGACCGCCAACGGCATCCCCGGCGACGCCGGTGACGTCAATCTGCGCTCCGACTTCGGCTCAATCCTGGGCGGATCGGTCTATGCCAATGGCGACACCCATTTCGATACGGCGGGTTCGATCAGGCTCGATCAGATCAGGGGCAATACGGTCGCGCTGTCCGCTCCCGGCGACCTCACCATCAAATGGGTTGGCGTCGTCAAGCAACTGGATCTCGCCGCCAACACCATCAACGTCGTCGGCGGGCAAATTCCATCGACGCCGTCGATCCCGCTGATCATGAACGTCACCGGTTACAAGGGCGGTGTCGCGACCTCGGCCAATCTCAACATCGATCCGGATACGATCATCGTGAACCAGTTCAGGGTCGTTGACGCGAACTTCGTCACCGACGCGCCGAACGTCACGATCGTCAACGGCTTCGTGCCCGGCCAGCTGATGCTGACGACGCTGACCCAACGGATATTGCTGGATAACCGTTCGCCGTCGCCGTCGAACTGGGCGACGCTGCAGCTCTACCAGCCGAGCGGCGTGTTCACGATGAGCCACAACGGCAACGCCAACGTCACCGACAGCTACGTCGTCCTCTACAATGGCGACATCTCGGCGACCGTGACCAACTACGTGGGTTCTCACACCTGCTGCAGCAACTTCACCGGCTCGATGGCGATCCGCAACATCGCGAACGACACCGAGGGCACGGAAACGCTCACCACCTGGCTGGCGCAAAAGAGCGGAGCCGAAACGTTCTATCTGCTTGGTCTTGCCGGAAACGCGCGACTGGAGGCGCTGCTCACCCCGAAGCCGGTTGAGGTGATCGGATCGGGACCGGCCGTGAATATTGAGGGGCTTACGGAAGCCAGGAAGCTTCGGCAGCTCCATCGTGAAGGCCGCAAGAATAGCCGTCCGGGCTGGAACAGCACCGGGCTTGATGGACGCGCAAAAGGGAATGCTAATCGGTTCGCGGATGCCAGGGAGAATGGCAATCCGGTAGTTCAGTTCTAAGGCGACAGGTTTTCATGCGTAGGCAGGCAATAGCATTGGGCGTCGGGCTTGCACTGTTGTGCAGTGCATCCGCGCGCGCGCAGCTCGCCCCGCAGGTCAACCCCGGCGCCATCCAGACTGACATCGACCGCCAGCGGCAGCAACTCGAGCGGCAGAGCCAACCACCCAAGCTCCAGGGCCCGGGCGTGGTCGGCGGCGAGCGGGAAAAGACCCAAACCCTGAAACCAGGTGGTCCAAAATTCCTGCTGCGCAAGCTTGAATTCGATTCATCCAAGTTCATTACGCCCGAAGAGCTCGACGAGATTGCGAAGAAATATATCGGCAAGGACGCCGATATCGCGACACTTCAGCAGGTCGTAGCCGACATCAACGCGGTCTACGCCGAACGCGGGATCGTCACGGGGATCGCGACGCTGCCGGATCAGGATGCCAAGGGCGGGATCGTTCGCATCAAGCTGACGGAAGGTCGTCTGCAAAAGACCACCATCGAGGGCAACAAGCAGACGTCGACATCCTATATCCTGCCGCGCGTCCAGGCGCCGGAAGGTGAAGTCCTCGATGTGCCGAAGCTCAACCGCGATGTGATCTGGTTCAATCGAACCAACGACGTGCAGATCAAGGCGTTGTTGCAGCCGGGGACCAGCTTCGGCCTGACCGACCTGCAATTCGCCGTTATCGAACCACCCACCGATACGCTGCAATTATTTGTCGACAATCAGGGTGTCCAGAACACCGGCCGGTTCGAAGGCGGCGCGTTTTACCGGCGTCACGGCCTGTTCGGCGTGGATGATCGCCTGACCTTCTATGGGGTGAGGTCGGACGGCAACCTCAACGGCAACGTCGCCTATAACATTCCGGTAAACCCGTGGGGCGGCCGCGTCGGCGTGAGCTACACGCAAGGGAAGATCAAGATCATCGACGGACCGTTCGTTGCGCTCGACGTAACCGGGCGATCGACCCAGGCCTCCATCAATTTCAGCCAGCCGGCCTGGGTTACACAAAACTGGCTGCTGCTGCTCAATGCGGCGCAGACCGACGGCAATACGGTAAGCCGGTTTAGCACCGTTGCGGTCACCAGCGACCGCTATCAGCGAACCACGGGTGGGTTTTCGTTGACCAATTCCGGCAACAATTATTCCATCACCGTCTCGCCGTCGATGAACTACATCGAATGGCACGATTACATTCTGAACGGCAACCGAACCTTCAATACCTATACCGGCAGTGCGATAGCGACGGGGATGGGGCCTGCCAATTTCAGCGCCAATCTGCTGGGCAGCTGGCAATATTCGCCGACGAAGCTGTTGCCGGGCGACCAGATCTTTTCGATCGGCGGCCCGACCACCGTGCGCGGCTATCCCACCAATGCGGTGGCCGGCGACAGCGGCTACTACGTCAACGCCGAACTGCACTACAACTGGTCGGCCATTCTCAAGGGCCTGGACACGTATGTGTTCACCGATTGGGGCGCAGTGTTCTCCACGTTCCCCGGCATCGTGGAATTGAGTTCGATCGGGGTGGGTTTCTCGTGGACGATGGCGCCGTCGCTGACCTTCGAGGGCAGTTATGCAACGCCTCTGAAACTGGCGACTTCCACCCAGCGGCACTACGAATACTATGGCCGGTTCATCTTCCGGCCCTTGCTGATGTTCCCAAAGCAAAATACGCCCGGATAGACCGGCGATCGGGATTCCAGCGAGCCGCGCCGCTCCGGGCCAGTGTTCCGTCATCTGAAGTGACCGCGTTGCCATTCTCGACGCGCGTCCCGGAAATGCTATGCAGGGCACGTGAGCAATTTCTGCGGAGTTCGTAAGATGCCCAACCCATCACGGCGCGTCGCCGTCGTCGGCCTTGGTCCGATCGGGCGGAAGGTCGTGGAAGCCCTGGATCAAGGCATCGACGGCCTGGTCCTCGCGGCGGTATCGGTACAGGACCCGGCCAAGCATGGCGATTTTCTCGCCAAATTGAAGCGTTCGCCCGCCGTCCTGCCAATCGACGATCTCTGCGCGGCGGCCGATATCGTGATCGAGTGCGCACCCAGCAAGCTCGTTCGATCGATTGTCATCCCGTTCGTGAGCCGCGGTAAAATTGCGATCGTCCTGAGCGTGGGCGCGCTTCTCGAGAACGAGGATCTCATTGCGCTGGCCAGGCAAAACGGCGGCCAGATCGTCGTGCCGACCGGTGCGCTGATCGGTCTCGACGCGGTCACCGCCGCGGCGGAAGGCAATATCCAGTCGGTCAGAATGGTGACGCGAAAGCCGCTCAACGGCCTCGCCGGGGCTCCCTATCTGGTCGAAAACAACATCGACATTGCCGGCATCACCGAGCCCTTGAAGATTTTCGAGGGCACCGCCCGTGATGCGGCCAAGGGCTTCCCGGCGAATCTCAATGTTGCCGTGGCGCTTTCGCTGGCGGGCCTTGGGCCCGACCGGACCACGCTGCAGATCTGGGCCGATCCAACGGTGACCCGCAACGTGCACCGCGTCGAAGTGGAATCGGATTCCGCGCGCTTTTCGATGACGATAGAGAACATTCCCTCGGAAAACCCCAAGACCGGCCGCATCACGGCACTTTCGGTCATTGCATACTTGCGCAAGCAAGGTTCAGCCTTGCGCGTCGGAACCTGAGGATCAGGCGGTGAGGGGAGGCCTCACTTCGTCAACGACATCCAGCGCTCCGTGGCGCCGATCGCCGCCGACCAAAGCTGGTCCGCAGGCTGACCGCGGTGCAGCGCTTTGCCGACCTCGCAAATCGCCATGAATGCACCAGAGCGCGCCTCTTCGACCTCCAGCGGTTGCTCGCCGCTTCCCTGAACCAGGCCGACCAGTCCGTTCAGTATCGGCAAGGCCAACTGCGCCGGCTGATCTTCGGCGGCTTTCAAGGCGTCCAGCACGCGCGTCGCCTTCTCGAAATCACGCATCGCCACCACTTGCCAAAGCCCGAGGGATGAAAAGCCCAGGATAACAGGATGGGCTGGATAATCGCCTATTTTTGGCGGAAGGGGTGTCCCGTCAACGCCTTTGATATCGCTCGTCTTCCGTCGGCTATATGCCATCGAAACTACGGTTTTGACCACGGTTTTCCTGTGCCAGCGTAGATTTGCGATTAGACCGGATTTGACGGACACCAATCGTCCCCGCGGCGATGGGCGATGAGTTTGCGGACCTCCTAGTTCACGAGGAGGTTCGAAGTGCGAGCGACGGTGTCCGATCAAATTTCTTTCGCCCAGCGCAGAAATCTTCGCCACCAAACACTGGGCAGACCGTTGGCGATAGGCCGCATCTCCTCGGGCGCCAATGTGCCGTGGTTCGCCGCGCTCTCCAACGACGCAATCAGCTCCTTCAAGTCGAGGGGGAAGCCGGGCAAACCTCTTCGGTGAGGACGTGAGGGCTGCGCCGTGAATGATGAGGCCTCCCGGATGTGAAGTAGGCGTTCTACACCGTTTGCTCGACCCTTACCGTAACCGGCGGGCCTAATCCGTATCATTCCCATCACAAAGATCATTGCAACCGACGCCGTCGCCTGCTTGCGTGGCCTCCCAGTCGGAGCGGAGCGGGACGATGTCCGCCGCGCTCTTCCTATTGGGTCGTTTACATGATCGGAACGGCAGAATCCGTAGGTTCACGCCGTGGCTTTTCCACACAGCAAACGAAGATGCGGGAAATCTAGACGATTTGGGCACCAACAGGAGGATGGTGCATCCTCGATGTTCCTGCGCTGCAGGCTGCGAAATTGTAAACCCGATCCGCATTTCTTGGGATGGTGAAACGGCAGAAGCCGATAGCGGTGCGCCCATCACGGCCTCTGACCCAGTTCGTCGATTGCCGACGCATTGGGGCAATATTCGTCATAGTGTTGAGCCGATGTGCCGGCGTCGAGATCGTGCTTACACAGCGTCTTCTGTTGGCATGAGGCACAGACGCGTATCATGTCGCGCTGCAGGAAAGGCTGCGTGCGGGACAACGTCGTTTCGTCAATGCCAAGAGATTTCAATAGTCGTGGCAATTCATCGCTGGCGTGCGGTCCCTGGCGGACGACTGCATCAAGTTCGGCAGGGGTCACGGAAAGGTCCCGCGCGATGCGGGCGAAATCCCCGCTATTCATATCACGGAGCTCGCGCATCTCGCGCCGGTGCTTGAGCCAGTCGCTGAACAGATTGATGGCGCTTTCAACGATCGCGTGAGTTTTGGTGGGTTGCCATGGTGCGCTCCCTAACTGCTGAAACTGGCCCAGCATGGCGGTGTGGGCGCGCCGCGTCGTTGCGGTAGATCAAACACCATGAACGTGTGAGTGCTCGCCTGCTCTCCGCAGGGGCATCTCAATTCCTTACTGGCGCCACACGCGCCAGTGTGTGGGATGAATCAACACGGGCTGGTCGGCCCAGACATTGAACCACACGGCATGGCGCTTTCGGCAGGGAAAAGCCCAGGGGCGCACGCCGCCCTTGTCGATCACTCCGAGCTGGAGGTCGCAGTCTTCAGGCGCGATGGATATGGGGAGCCACTGATGGGATGAAGTACGAGTCTCGGACATGCCGACTGGTATGCAAAGCCGGCGGCGAAGTCGTATTGATCTCGGTCAAATTTCGCCAATATCAACCTGAACGAATGAGTCGCGCGCATGTTTAGCGGCACCCAAATGGCCTACCGGCCGCCGCTCACGAACAGCCACACTGCCACGAGAAAGAGAACGGCTGCAAAAATATTGCCGGCCGTTTGGCGCCGTCGCGGGGCCGCGAAAAAAGTCTGCAGCCCACTCGCCAGCAACACGATCAGCCCATGCACGAAAGTGGCGACGGCGACATAGATGGAAACCAGGGTCGCAAGTTCACGCACCGAAGGCGCAGGGCCGCTGATGAATTCCGGAACGACGGCGATGAAGAACAGCGCGGCCTTCGGATTGAGTAGGTTGGTGATGAACCCGCGGCGGAATTGCACGAAGATAGACTGGTTTACCGGAGCGGCCGCGACCGGTAGCCGCGCTTCTCTCCAGCTGTCAAACGCCAGCCAGCAAAGATACAACGCCCCCGCCCAGCGAAGGGATTCGTAAACGACAGGGTTGTTGAGGATCAACGATCCGCCGCCAAGCCCGACCACAATGCCGAGCAGGGCCAGTCCCAGCGCGACGCCAAGGACGGCGGAGAAGCCGGCGAGGCGGCCCCGGCTCGCGCCCAGCACGGCGAGGTAGGCCATGTTCGGTCCCGGCGTCATTTCGATGATGAGGGAGGTCAGAACAAAAGCGATGAGCGGTGATTGGAATGCCACAGAATAACCGGCGGCAAGTTCCAGGAAACGGTCCATGTCATGGCGCGTTTGTCAGGAGGCGCGGCTCCAGGTGTGTTTGCAGGGAGCGAACGTTTGGTTCGGTAGATGTTCGAGTTCATCATGACCGCTCAGATGCACTACCTCGATGCAGTCGGCATTGAGACGTTCATTGTCGACCAGACGTTCGGCCAGCACCACCGCCTGCGACGGGCTGTCCGATTCGACGTCGATCTGGCTCTGCAGGCACTTGAAACCATGGCCGTCCGAATTGAGGAGATCTTTGTAGAAGGAGACGCGATAGCTGTTCATTGTAGACTCCCGTTCTACTGTACAATGCGCATTGTTGCGCGGCCGGTCCGTAAGCAGGCAGATAGCCGCTCACGCGTCCATGTCAGCCAGACGCTGGCGGTTACGGAGTACGATCTGGCGGGCACTGGAAAACACCAGGATGCCCTGGTCGTTGAGCTGCGACAAAGCCCGCGATACGGTTTCCAAGGTAAGGCCGAGATAATCGCCGATATCGCGGCGGCACATCGGCAGCGCCATCATACCAGCCTTGGCGAGCCGGCGGTCCATTTCGAGGAGGAATGTGGCGACCTTCTCCATCGCGGTCTTGCGGCCGAGCAACAGCATGTGATCTTCCGCGTGCCTGAGATCGCCTGCGGTCATGGTCCAGAGATTGTGGGCAACCCTAACATTGGATCCCGCGGCGGTTTCCAGGCTGCGGCGCTTCACCAGGCGGACGGTGGTCTCGGTGATTGCTTCGGCCGTCAGGCGATGAGAGGTGCCGGGATCGAGGCCGAACACGTCGCCGGCCAGATGGAACGCGCCGATCTGGCGGCGTCCGTCGCTCAACAGCTTGTAGGTACGAACCGCCCCTTGGATCACCTGATAGACATACTCGGAAGGCTCGCCTTCGCCGTAGATTTCCTCGTCCTTGCCGTAGGTAAATTCGGTGGCGATGATGCCCGAACAGCTGGCGATGATGCTGAACTGATCGGCCGACGAGGGGACTGGGGCGCGCGGGGCGTTGAGAACCGTGGTTGCCGGGGCGGTGATCGTCTGGGTGTGCATGTCGCCATCTCCTATGTGGATGGCTTTGTGTACCGAGGATATTTGTTCCCCGATATTTCGGTTGATATCCTAAGGGGGTCTACTTAGGGGGTTTTACGGGGGCGCATTTCGCCTGATTATTCAGGGCTGTCCGGTCGCGGCGCCTGAGTTGACGGCGTTTTGCACGCATTCCACCAAGTTCTCCTCGAGATTGGGCTTCAGGAGGACCTGGAGCACCCCTGCCGAGTTCGCCTTCGTAGCGATGGTTTCGTCCGGATAGCCCGTAATCAGAATGATCGGTGTGCTGACGTCGAGACCGCGCAGCCGGTGCGCCAGCTCCAGCCCATCGATTCCCGCCATCTTGTAGTCCACAACGAGGCAATCCGCGGCTTGCCGGGTCGAAGACCCCAACAATGCGGAGCCGCTGCGGAATGTGCGGACATCGAAGCCCTCCGTCTCCAGGAGAAATCGCAACGACCGAAGGACGTCGTAGTCGTCGTCGACGACGTAGATCAGCGATTTTCTGGGCGGCGGGCCGATCTCGGAGCGGCCGGATGTGTGACGGGCATCTATCATGGGTGCAGGATAGCCAACTCACCCATGCCCATATTGACGTGGCTCAATCCTCGATGATCCCGGCCCGGATCGCAAATCTGACCAGTTCCGAAAGGTTACCGGCCTGCATCTTGGTCATGACGTTGGCCCGATAAACCTCCACCGTACGCGGGCTGATGTCGTATTCTCTCGCGATCACCTTGTTCGATTGGCCGCTCACCAGTCCCTTCATCACCTGGCGCTCCCGTTGGGTGAGGGAGGCGACCCGCGCGGCTATGTCGGCCGTGAGCGCCTCGCTCTTCGTGCCGCCTTCATTCTGCGAGAGGGCGGTCTCGATCATGCCGATCAGCCGGTCATCCTCGAATGGCTTTTCCAGGAAGTCGAGCGCGCCAAGCTTCATGGCTTCGACGGCAAGGGGGACGTCGCCATGCCCGGTCATGACGATGACCGGAAGCTTCCGGGCGCCGGTGACTGAATTCAGCTGACGCAGCAATTCCATGCCGTCCATGCCCGGCATCCTAATATCCGTGACCACGCATCCGCTCTCCAGCTTCGGCAGCTCGGTCAGAAAAACCTGCGCGGAAGCGAACAGGCGTACGCTGAAGCCGGCCGAGCCCAGCAGGAAATCCAGCGAGTCGCGCATCGCTGGATCGTCATCGATGACAAAGACTTTACCGTTCTGCGACATCGGTCACATCCTTGGCAGATCCGGCGGGCAGGGTGAAACGGAACGTCGCGCCACCGGATGGATTTGTCTCGGCCCACATCCGGCCGCCATGGGTTTCGATGATGGTCCGGCTGATCGAAAGGCCGACGCCCATGCCGGCCTCCTTGGTCGTGAAGAATGGCTGAAACAGGTTCTCATGAGTATCGGCGCCAAATCCATGGCCGGTATCCGACACGGCAATTTCAATCATATCATCGGCTGCCTTGGCATTCGTGACGATCAACTCGCGATGGGTCGAACTGGCCATCGCTTCCAGCGCATTGCGGAAAAGGTTGACGAGGACCTGCTGGATCTGGACCCTGTCGGCAAGTACCAGGTCGCACGCCGGATTGAGCTTGAAGCGCAGTATGAGCCCTTGTTCGCGAGCCCCAGTGAGCCCGAGTGCGCCGGCTTCCTCGATCAGCTTCGATAGACTTTCGACGTGCTTCTCCGACGCTTCTCGTGCGACAAAATTGCGTAATCGTCTGATAATGTCGCCGGCGCGGATGGCCTGTTCGGCCGCGCGATCGAGCGCGGCCTCGATCTTCGGCGCGTTGACGTCGGTACTATCAGCGAGCAAGCGGCGTGATCCCTTCATGTAATTGCTGATGGCCGAAAGCGGCTGATTGAGTTCGTGGGCCAGCGCGGATGCCATTTCCCCCATCGCGCTGAGTCGCGATACGTGAACGAGTTCGGATTGCAGGTCCTGCAATCGTGCCTGGGTCTGTTGCTGCTCGGTGAGGTCGCGCACAAAACCCGTAAAGTAGGGCTGGCCGCTCGATTGCATCTCGCCGATCGTGAGATGCATCGGAAATGTGGTGCCGTCCTTGCGCATCCCGGTCACGATGCGGCCGATGCCGATGATGCGCCGCTCGCCCGTCTTCAGATAGCGGGCGAGGTAACCGTCATGGCGACTGCGATCCGGCTCCGGCATTAATTCGCTGATATTTTTCCCGATCGCTTCCGGTTCGGTGTAACCAAACTGCCGTTCGGCGGCACTTGAGAAAAACTGGATGATGCCATGCTCGTCAATCACGATCATGGCGTCCGGGACCGTGTTCAGAATTGAGCGAAATATCCGCTCGCGTGTCCTCAACTCATCCTCGAGGCGCTTCTCATGATCGATGTCGATCATGACGCCGCTGAGCCGGGCAGGACCGCCATCGGGGCCGGTTACGATGGCGCCGAGCGCCCGCACCCAATGACCTGCATCCGAATGCCGATGCACGCGGTATTGAACGTCGAAATTGCACCCGGTATCGATCGACTGCTGCATGGCCTTCGCGGTGTGATCGCGATCCTGCAAGTCGAGCAGCGAAAGAAAGACGTCGTAATCGATCGGTGTGTCCGGCGAGACGCCGAAAAGCTTCCGCGTGGTGTTGGACCAGGTCAATTCCCGGGTGGAAAATTCAAAATCCCAAGTGCCGACGCCGGATCCTTCGACCCCGCTGCGCACGTTCTGATCGAGCGGATTCTGACTGCGAAAGGGTCGGTCGACGTCAATCATGCTCCGCCTGTGAGCTTTTCCATGCACGCCAGAAGTCGTGTCCGATCATTGTGAGCGCGGCGGGGTTATCACTAGCGCTTATCTTATTGAGAGAAAAGACAATATCCATGAATTTGTATTGTGCCAAGTATCGCATATTTCGGATTTTCCCGTAACGGCGAAAAGTGCCCCGTCTTGATCTAGGTCAGGTTCGATCCGGAATCGCCTCCTAAGGTGCCGCTCTGCGGGCAGGCCGCCCATACGGCATTTCGACCCAAGGCTGGAGCAGGATATGGACTACAAAACCGTCATGGTCAGTCTGGCGCTGGACCGGCCCAATGGTGCCTGTCTCGCGGTGGCGGGGGATCTCGCCGAGCGATTTGGAGCGCGAGTGATCGGCATTGCCGCTTCGGACGTCAAGCCGCCATTGTATTTTGCCGACGGCGACTACGCGCAGAAACTCCTCGATGAGGAGGCCACGGCCGTTCGAGGGCGGTTGTCCGAGCTTGAGGCGGAATTCCGCACTGCCGTCGAGAAACGCACCAAGTCGGTGGAGTGGCGTTCTGGCCAGACGCTGCCGGTGCCCTACGTGTTGCAGCAGGCCAGGACCGCTGATGTTCTAGTGGTTGGCGCGCGCAGCGAGACCATCGTGGATCCATGCGCCGCCGCGGATCCCAGTGATCTCGTGATGCAGGCGGGCCGTCCCCTCATCGTCGTGCCACCTGCAGTCGAATGGTTCGATTTCAGAAGCGTGCTGGTGGCCTGGAAGGATGTGCGGGAAGCCCGCAGGGCCGTTTTCGACGCGCTGCCGATCCTTGCTGCGGCAAAGGACGTCACCATCGTGGAAATTGCCGAGCAGGGGACCCGTCGCGCAGATGCCTTGTCGCACGTTGCGGACGTGGCGTCGTGGCTGCACGGCCACGGCATCGTGGCGAGCACCTTTGTTCCGGAATCAGCAGCCGAGATACCCGAACAGCTTAACAGGATCGCCGCTGATGTCGGTGCCGGTCCGGTGGTCGCGGGCGCTTATGGTCACTCGCGGCTCCGTGAATGGATACTCGGTGGCGTCACGCGTCATCTGGCGACCGAGTCCGGTCGCTGTGCCTTTCTGTCCCGCTAGGACGTCCATCCATGACAGGGAACCGCCGTGCATAAATTCCTCGAGGCCACCGCCGGACAGTACATGACGCGCGCGGTACAGACCGTCACGCGCGATACGACCATGCGTGAGTTCAAGAACCTGGTCGACCACGCGGATTTCAATACGTTTCCGGTCCGCGAAGGCGGTGACGTCGTCGGCCTGGTGACCAAGTTCGACTTTCTGAAGTGTTTCGCTTTCAACCCCGGCCGGATGGTTCCCGGCTATGACGAACTGCTGTCGCGGACGGTCGCAGACGTCATGACGCCGGAATTCATCTATGTCGATCCGGCGACCAAGCTGACGCGCGTGCTGCAGTTGATGGTGGATCATCGGATACGAAGCATCCCCGTTTTGGATGCCGGGCAGCGGTTGGTGGGAATCATTGCGCGTGAGGACGTCATGCGGGCGCTGGCGGCCAGCACCGCGCACGGGTAGCGGCCGCGCGAAAGTCTCCCCTCAACGCATCATTGCATCAATCGGCCGGACCAGTTGGTCTTTTGCCGAATCGGCATCGTCCGGCGATTCCAGATACATCCCGGATATGGGCTCAACCCAGCACAGATGGTCGTGGACCTTCTTTACGCCGGCAACGTTCTCCGCAACGACAATGGCCGCCTGCCGCGACCGTTCCTCCGTGATGACGCCGCTGAGACGGACGATGCCATCGCGCACCACGACATTGACGCCGAATGGACACCAGTCCTTCTTCTCGAGCATATTGAGGATGCGGCCGCGAATATGATCGTCGTCAGAAGTCGGATCGGGGATTTCGCGGGCAAGGTTTGCTACCGCCTGCAGTAAATTGGCGCGCGACACGATCCCGACGAGCGTGTCTCCGCGCATCACCGGCAGCCGCTTGACGTGATTTTCTTCCATCAGGAGCACGATTTCCTCGAGCGGTGTATCCTCGGTGATGGTAATCGGATCCCTGGTCATCACTTCAGAAATCTTGCGGCCGTTTTCGTGAACGAAGTCGGCCGCTGCTGCGCCATCGCCTGTCAGGAATTTGAGCCACCGGCTGCGCTTGCGCTGCGTGCCTATTTCGCTGCGGCGAAGAAAATCACCTTCCGAGACGATACCGACGAGTTTGCCGGCAGTATCGACCACTGGAAGTCCGCTGACATGCCGCCGCAGCATGATACTCGCGGCTTCGAGGATGGTGGCCTCCGGTGTGACGGAAATGACGGATCTGGTCATGATCTGATGGGCGCGCATGCGACAGGCTCCTGTTCAATTCTGTGGCGGTGCGTTGCGGACTGGGCACCCCAATGGTCAGGCTCAAGTTAGCGATGTGCGGACCGCGCCCCTTTGACGGAGATCAAACTTTCGCCATGTAACGGCGATTGCGATCTCAAGCGTTTCGCCGCCGGCCAGCGCGTGCTGACATCGCCTGAGTTTGATGTGCATCAACTTCAGTCGCGAACTGTCGATTATTCTCAAAACTACAACGAGACGCGGGCCGAGCCCCGAAAGTTTGGGAGAGCGAGATGTTCAGGAATATTATGGTTCATATTCCCTCCGAGCGGCCTGTCAGGCCGGTGATTGACGTGGCCGTCGCGCTAACACTGGCGCGCCGTGCGCATCTCGACGCGGTCGCCATCGGCTATGAATCGATGGGTGCCGTCGGGATGATGGTCGGTGGTGTAGGTGCAGCGGTTGCCGCCATGGTGGGAGCTGAACAGGAACGGGCGATGGAGAGGGCGAACGCCGCGATCTCCGTGTTCGAAGTCGAAGCCAAGCTTGCCGAAATTCCTTATGGCACGAGGGCTCTTGCGGCAATCCCGGCCGAAGCGGGCGAGACAATCAGCGCCCTGGCGCGGCTTTACGATCTCAGCGTCGTGCTGCAGCCGGAATCCTCATTTTCCAGCTATGACAACGCCATCCCGCAAGAGATCCTGTTCAATTCCGGCGGGCCCATGCTGATGGTTCCCTACATCCATAAGGGGCCGATCGACACGCAGCACGTCGGGATCGCCTGGGATGGCAGTCGGCTGGCCGCCCGGGCGGTGCGCGACGCGATGCCGTTTCTGACCGCCGCGAAGGCCGTGACCGTGATTGCTGTCAACCGGCAAGATGCGGGCGAGGTATCTTCGGATCAGCTTGTCCGCCATCTCGCGAGGCGCGGCATCCGGGCTCGCGTCCAGCGGCTGACCGCTGATCGTGGCATTGTGCATGGCTCCATTCTGTCGATCGCGGCCGAGAGCAATATCGGCCTGCTGGTGATGGGCGGGTTCGGCCATTCCCGATTGCAGGAGCGAATTCTCGGTGGAGTCACGCGAGGCATATTCGACTCGATGACCGTGCCGGTGCTGATGTCGCATTGAGCACACGACGCTGCCTGGCGGGTGAACGTAACCGTCCGGGTGGACACAGTTGATTTAGCTCAAAGTCATGCTCGTCGCAGCGCGGTAGCGTTTCGTAAGGTGAGATAGGAGATTGTGATGCCAGAACATTCTGAAGCGGTTGCAGTGACTGCCGTTGAGAAAGCGCCGACCGAGACCCAAACGCAGGTGGCAACGGCCAATGAGCGTGCCGCCACCTTCGTGGTCGGTGCCCAGAAGTTGATGCTCGAAGAGTTGATATTCGCAGGTACTTCGTTCGTTGAACGGGCACAAACCGAAATGCACCTGTGCTCGGAGTTCGTCTCGAAGGTGGCCGGGGCGCATTCTATCAAAGACATCGGAGGGATGTACGAGGAATGTAGCAAGCATCAGCTCGATTTCATCCGCCGCGATTGCGATCGAATGTTCAGGCACGGCGAGCGGCTGATCGAGGCGACGTCGAACCTGTTCAAGAGCCGTCCGCTGAACTGATCGGCGATCGGCCCTCGGCACGATGTAAAGTGCTGAATAGCCCAGCCTTGCCAACTACTGACGAACGCTGCAGCTCGAATAGCCGAAGATGGTGTAGAGCGGGCAGCTCTTGAAGAACGCCGTAACGAGCGGCACCAGACCAATCAGTCCGGCCCAATGCCATCCCTGAATCGAGAGGCCGTCCTGGAACGCGTAGGCGACCAGAGCCAGTCCGACCACAATCCGCACATATTGATCAATCGTTCCCACATTTACCGGCATGGAGCTTCTCCTTCTGGTGCATGAACACTGCTAAGGTCGCACGCGATGCCGGAATGGGTCTTGATCTGCCTCAACCATGAATTTGCGGTCGGAAGTAAGTAACGCGGGCCGGATTTGTCATCGGGCCGAGACCGTGCCGGACCACAATGCCGCATCAAGGCCGCATTGCACGACAATCGTGCGTGGGGTCATAAAGGGCCGGCACCGGCCGGATATCGAGATCGATGTCGACCTATCGCCTGAAAAATCTACTGGCACCCCGTTCGGTCGCGCTCGTCGGCGCCAGTCCGCGCCAGGGCTCGGTCGGCCGGGCCATTCTCAACAATATCGGCAAAGCCAGCTTCAACGGCGAATTCGGACTGGTGAATCCGCGCTATTCCGAGATCGACGGCGTCGCCACGGTCGGCAGGCTTTCCAAATTGTCCTTTGTGCCGGAACTGGTCGTATTGACGACGCCGGCGAAATCGATCGCCGGCCTGATCGACGAGGCGGGCCGCCGCGGCACGGCGGGCGCGGTGATTGTCAGCGCCGGGCTCGGCCATGGCCCGGGCTCGCTGGCGGAAGAAGCCGAACACGCGGCGCAAAAGCATGGGATGCGGCTGATCGGCCCGAATTGCCTGGGCATTATGATGCCTTGCGTCAATCTCAATGCGAGCTTTTCCGCGCACATGCCGGGCGAGGGAAACCTAGCGCTGATCTCGCAGTCCGGCGCCATCGCCGCGGGCATGGTGGACTGGGCGGCGCAGCGCGCGGTGGGTTTCTCCGGGATCGTGTCGATCGGCGACCAGCTCGACGTCGATATCGCCGATCTGCTGGATCACTTCGCGATGGACGACAAGACGCAGGCCATTCTGCTCTATATCGAAGCGATCAAGGACGCCCGGAAATTCATGTCGGCGGCGCGCGCTGCCGCGAGGATCAAACCGGTCGTCGTCGTCAAATCCGGCCGCATGGCGCAGGGCGCCAAAGCCGCCGCGACCCATACCGGTGCGCTGGCAGGCTCGGATGCCGTTTACGACGCCGCGTTCCAGCGCGCTGGCGTGCTGCGGGTATCTGACCTGCGCGAGCTGTTCGACTGCGCCGAGACGCTGGGCCGCCTCAAATCGCCGCCGGGCAAACGGCTGGCGATCCTGACCAATGGCGGCGGCATCGGCGTGCTCGCGGTCGACCGTCTGGCTGAACTAGGTGGCATTCCCGCCGCCATTGCGCCTGAGATTCGCGCGAAGCTGGATGCGGTGCTGCCGCCGACATGGTCGGGCTCAAACCCCGTCGATATCATCGGCGATGCCGACCCCGCGCGTTACGCAGCGACGCTTGAAGTGCTGCTGGCCGATCCCGGCAATGACGCCATTCTGGTGATGAACGTCCAGACCGCGATCGCACGCGCCGACGAAATAGCCGCGACCGTAACCGGCGTAATCCAGAAGTATCGTGCGCAACAGCGCATGTCACCCAAGCCGGTACTCGCGGCCTGGATCGGCGCGGATCAAAAGATTAGCAATCTCCTGAGCGGCGCAGGGATTCCGAATTATCCGACCGAGGACGACGCGGTGCGCGGCTTCATGCATCTGGTACGGCACCGCGAGGTGGTGGAGGCCTTGGCGCAGGTACCGCCGGCGATGCCCACTTCGTTTGCGCCCGATACCGAGGCCGCCCGCCGGATCGTCGCCGACGCGCTGACCGACGACTGCCGTTGGCTCGATCCGATCGAAATCAAGCGGCTGTTCGACGCCTATGACATCGCAATGGTGCCAACATATGCCGCCGCCGACGCTGAGGACGCTGTCGTCCACGCCGCGCCGATTTTCGCGCAAGGATCGACGGTCGTGCTCAAAATCATGTCGCGCGACATCGTGCACAAATCCGATGTCGGCGGCGTCGTGCTCAATCTCACCAGTGCCGAGGCGGTCCGTGCGGCGACATCGGACATTCTGGCGCGGGCGAAGGCGTTGCGGCCGGAAGCCCGGATATCCGGCGTGATGGTGCAGGCGATGGTGCTGCGGCCGAAGGCACGCGAGCTCATTCTCGGCCTCGCCGACGATCCGACCTTCGGCACCGTCGTGGTGTTCGGCCGCGGCGGTACGGCGGTGGAAATCATCAACGACAAGGCGCTGGCGCTTCCGCCGCTGGATCTGCAACTGGCGCGCAGCCTGATCGAGCGCACCCGGGTCTCGCGCTTGCTGCGTGCTTATCGTGACGTGCCGGCGGTGAAGGAAGACGCCGTGGCCATGGTGCTGGTCAAGCTGGCCCAGATGGCGGCCGACATTCCCGAAATCCGCGGACTGGACATCAATCCGCTGCTGGCCGACCAAGCGGGCGTGCTCGCGGTAGATGCGCGCGTCGCGCTGGGGCGGGTAGAACGGAAATTCCGCGGGTCCGGGCCGGCTAACTTCGCGGTGCGGCCCTATCCGTCCCAATGGCAGCGCCATCTCGAGGTGAAGGATGGTTGGCGGGTGTTCGTGCGCCCGATCCGCCCCGAGGATGAACCTTTGATTCATGAATTCCTGCGCCATGTCACCAGCCACGATCTACGGCTGCGTTTCTTTGCACCGATGAAGGAATTTTCCCACGAGTTCATCGCGCGGCTGACCCAGCTCGACTATGCGCGCGCGATGGCCTTTGTCGCCTTCGACGAAGTCAGCAACGAGCTCTTGGGTGTGGTCAGGATTCACTCCGATTCGATCTACGAGAGCGGAGAATACGCGATCCTGCTGCGATCCGACCTCAAGGGCAGGGGCCTCGGCTGGGCGTTGATGCAGATGATCATCGAATATGCGAGGTCCGAAGGCCTCAAGGCGATCTCCGGCGATGTCTTGACCGAAAACACCGTCATGCTGGCGATGTGCCGCAGCCTCGGATTCGAAGTAAAATCGGACCCAACGGAGCACGATATCTGCAACGTCAAGCTTGCACTCTAGCCTGAGATCGGGACGCTCTCATCCGTTAGTGCCGCGCCGCAGCTACGAATGACGATCTCGTGCGCGGCGTCGTCCGCGGTGGCCTCGATGCGCTTGTTCGGGTCCAGGACGAGTTTCGATACTTCAATATGCCAGTCGAGTCTGACCACGGCTTCCGGTACCACCGGCCGCGATGGGAGCTACCGAGTAGCGTCGGCGCGGCGGAGTCGCCACCTTCAATGCGCGTGTTGAGAAGGGCGCTGCCTTCAATCGCCGCTTCTTCAATAACCCGATGCTTTGGGAGAGCCGTCGTGCGATCCTCTGCCAGCAAATCCTCGTCGTGAACTGGTCGCCGGCGCAGGAGATTTCAACGTCACCAGTTCTTAGTCTCCGCGATAAGGCTTGGCGGCAAACATCGTCGGTGTTGGTTTTCGAGGAGGTACGCAAGTTTGGGGGGGCCGATTCTTGCGCTCGCTCGCTCGGGCCGTGAGTCGCACCGGTCGGCAAGGAACTCAACTTCATGAGCCAGTTCAGGGAGACACCGTCGGTGAGTCGGACAGCCCGGGAATCAATGATCGAGCGTGCGAGGGCTTGGTTGCCGAGCCTCCTACGGCCGATTTTCGGCTTTCGGCGCACCTACCTACCGTTGCTGATGGTCTATTTCGCCTACGGCGCATTAGGGATAGTCGACGTAAGCCGAGACATGTGGGTCAAGGAGCGGCTGTCCCTTAGCGCGGCGGACCTCGCCGGAATCGGCGTTTGGTTAAGCCTGCCATGGACGGTGAAAATGGTGTTCGGCCAACTCGTCGACAGCGTTCCGATCTTCGGTTCACAGCGGCGGTCCTACATCCTGATCGGAACCGCATTTACGGCCTCCGGAATGCTCACGCTGGCCGGCGCTGCCGGTCGATGGATCACGTTCAGTACCACTGATCACCTCTACATTCTTGGCGCCATGCTCATCGTCGCGGGGACCGTAATTCAGGATGTCGTAGCGGATGCGATGTCAACCGAAGTCGTATCCCGCGTCGACTCGACTGGAAATGCTCGTCCGGAGGGCGAGATTCGAGCCGAGTTGGGCATGGTTCAGGTTCTCGGCCGCCTGGCGCTGGGCATTGGAATTCTTTCAGTGGCCGGGCTCTCCGGATGGCTCGCTGAGGCGCTGGCCCGTGAGACCGTATTTCTGCTAGGCCTCATCATTCCTGCCATCTCCGCAATAAGCGTGCTGTTGTTTCGCTGGGAATCGAACGAGCGGCGGCCGATCGACTGGCGCATTCTCGGCGGCGGCATTGGCTTTGGAGCCGTTGTCCTTGCGATCGCCCTTGGCGGTTTGCCATTTGGTCAAGAGTTGGTCTTCATTCTTTCGATGATGGTAATCTGCGCGATGCTCTTCTTCGTCACCCGCGAACTCGACGCGAAGACACAGCGCTCAATTCTGTTCGCAAGCATCATCATCTTCGCTTTCCGCGCCACGCCATCCGCCGGAGACGGTTATTTTTGGTGGACGCTCGACGTGCTGAAGTTCGACGAGGCTTTCTATGGCAACCTTCGCCAGACAGCCGCCATCATCGCCATTGTTGCGATGTGGACATTCAGCAAGCAATTGACGGAGTACTCCGTTACCAAGGTACTATTTTGGCTGGCCGTCGCCGGAGCGACCTTGTCGCTGCCCAATATAGGCTTGTTCTTTGGCCTTCACCAATGGACAGAGGCGAAACTTGGTTTTGGCGCGCGCAGCATCGCTGTAATTGACGCGGCTGCTGCCTCACCCTTCGCGCAGCTCAGTATGATCCCGCTACTCACTCTGATCGCATTTTACGCGCCGGCGGGCCATCGTGCGACTTGGTTCGCCCTCATGGCGTCGCTGATGAATTTGGCGCTTGTCGCAGGCCAACTGCAGACTAAGTATCTCAACCAAATCTTCGTCGTGCAGCGTGGCGACTACTCAGAGCTTGGCCCGCTGTTGATTACAGCAGCGGTGCTTAGTTTCGTCCTTCCGATCGGCGCCATCCTCTTCTTCGGTCGTCGTACGTGATAATTCCATTGTCGTCGGCGCGGGTTCGCTCTGCGTGACAGCAGCGCGACTACGGTCAACCGGTAGCGTCCCGGCGGATCAAGTCGGTCCGGGACGCATAGAACGCGGTTGGAAGGGCTGTGGCTGGACCGCGCCAGAACGTCCGGTCCTCGCTGATGTGCCGGGACTGCTCGGTGCAGACTGTACTCGATCGCTTGTGAGTCCGTGCGAAAGACCAGCCCCACCCGATCCCTAATCGTTATCCCGCCTTCACGTCAAAATAATAGGTATGCATCAGCGGCATCGAAAATGAGAGGGAAGGTTGGCGGATGCTCCCAAACCCGGAGAGTTCGAGTGCACCCGCAAATCGTGCGGCCGGTCAAAAGAAGTATTTCCTTGCCGTGCTCGTAACATTTCAGAGCAATGGCGGGCGATCATGATCTCGTCGCTGTGGGGTTGACGCGGGGCCGGAGCCGCCGGTCGGAGACTTGAATCAGTTAAGCTTCGCGCCCGGGAGCAGATGCGGAGCACGTCGCTCACATTGGCGGTCCGCGTTTTTCGTCGTGGGATCAGACGGTACTTGCGACCCCCTTGTTACCGAGCCCGCCGATGGGCAGGTGGCCTTCCTCCCCAATTGGACGATGTAAGTCGGCATGGACGCTCTTTTCCACTCGCTTCGACCACGATCTGTAGTAGGCGACCGCGGTCATGACCGAGAGGCCGCCGGTTCCAACGAGGAGTTGAGCAAGAACCCCGTCGGAAGTCGCCTCCAGAATAAAATATGCGATGAATGAGAGGTAGATTCCAACGCAAAACACCTCGAGGGACTGTTGCCCGCATTTGACCAGCGGCCGCCAGATGGCCGCCCGCAATCCCGGTGCATCGATCGGTATGATTCGCGCTACGACGATGATTAGAAGCGCCAGATGCAGGAAGCGATAGGGCGCCAAATTGGTTTTGTCGTTGGGGTTAAATGCATCGAATAGAAAGCGCGGAAACACTGCCTGAAGCTCTGGCAGGAACGCCGCGAACGTCATTATCGTCGCAAAAAGCAAATAGGTTACACCGACGCAGAAGACCAGCCGGGAGCGGACCAGGAAATTCAGCGTATCGGCTCCACCCAAGACCAACCATGCGCCGAGCACAAAGAGAAGTTGCCACGCGAACGGGTTGAAATACCAAACCCCCGATGGATAGGAGGGAAAATTCCAGCCAAATTGCCGGGCAGCGAAATAGAGCAACACGGATCCGAACATGATCCAGTTGCGATGCTTGAGCATCAGCCAAAGAATTGGCGGAAAGCTACCCATTAGAACGACGTAGAGCGGTAGCACATCGAGATTCACCGGCTTGTATTTCAATACTAGTCCTTCGACCAGCGCCTCGACTGGAGCATTGGTCAGGGGAGCAACATTGAATTGGTCGATGAAATCAGGAGCGTTGAATTTGTGCGACAGAAAATGGATGGAAGATATGTAGAACACGAATAGCAAAACGTGGGCGGCATAGATTTGCCAGACGCGCTTCAAGAGCCGCGTTGCTCCGAAAACAAAGCCGCGCTCGGACATTTTTCTCGTGTACACGGAAGCCGACGTGTAGCCGGAAATGAACACGAATAGGTCGGCGCCATCGCTGAAGCCGTAGTTTCGGAACGTCAGCCAGGCGAGCACCGTGCTGGGAATATGGCCCAGGAACATAGCCCAGTTTGCGAGTCCACGAAAGAGATCGAGACGCAAATCCCGCTTTGAGGGTGGAAGAGCCGTGGCGACACTCATTTTCCTGATCCGCAATGTGATAATCCGGAGAGCCTAGGGTGCGTCGCATCCGGCTGACCGCGCAGACGCGTTGAGCCACTGGATCCGGGGTTGAGCCCTTCGACATTCATTATTAGGGTAGGGTGCAACCCTTGGGACCTTGTTGAGCTATGTCAAGACCAAGGGGGCTTCCGGGTCAGCTCCGCGGCGGCGAGCCGCGCCATGAACAAGGCTCTGGCCAACAGCAGGAGCGTTTCAGCCCTGTGATCGCAATTTCTCCGAGCAATGGCGGGCGATCATGGTCTCCTCGCTTGTAGGAATGACACGAACGTCAACCCCGCTGTTCTCAGTGTTGATGCATTCGCTCGCCTGATCATTTGCCGAATGATCGATCCGCACTCCTAGCCATTGCAGCAATTCGCATACTTGCTGTCTTATCTCTGCGCTATGCTCGCCGATGCCGCCGGTAAAGACGAGACATTCCAAGCCGCCCAGCGTATTTGCCATCGCGCTAACTTCCCTGGCGACGCGAAACGTGAACAGCTCGATCGCCTCGGCAGCTCGCGGATCGTGGCTGGCGAGCAAGACGCGCATGTCGGCGGAAAGACCGGAGATGCCAAGCAATCCGGATTCCTGGTACAGCATGTGCTGGAGGTCATCGACGGACATGCCCTGCTGCTGAAGGTATATCAGCACGCCAGGATCGATGGCGCCGCCGCGCGTGCCCATCATCAATCCGTCGAGCGGGGTGAGGCCCATGGTGGTATCGACGCTTCTGCCGTTGCGCATCGCGCAAAGGCTGGCTCCGTTGCCGAGATGCGCCGCCACGGTGCGCTTACCTGAGAGGATCGGGGATATCTCGGCTAGGTGGTTGGCGATAAACTCAAAGGAAAGTCCGTGAAAACCGTAGCGTCTAATGCCCATCTCTTCGAATCGTCGCGGGATCGCAAAGCGGCTGACGGGGGGTACGAGGCCATGATGGAAGGCGGTGTCGAAGCAGGCAATTTGCGTGAGATCGGGCCGCAGCGACCTGATGGCCCGTATCGGCGACAGGCAGCGCGGCTGATGCAGAGGTGCAAGTGGCGTCAGGGCGGCCATCGCGTCGATGGTTTTGTCGGTGACTTCGGCTGGACCGTCAAAATCGCGTCCGCCGTGAACGACCCGATGCCCGATGGCGGCTAACGTGCCGCCAGCGAGATTGTCATTGCTCCAATCCAGGATATCGGCGAGCAGGGCATCGCCGTTATTGTCGGCCGGCGCGCGTCGCTTCTCGGACAAATGATTGCCGGCGGCGTCGGTCACGGTGAAGCCTGGCTTGTCTTCGTGTTCGTCGAGCAGGCCTTTGCAGAGCAAGCGCGGCTCAGCCCCGGAAATATCGAACAATCCGAACTTGATGCTAGAGGAGCCAGCATTCAGGACCAGGACGGCGTCGGACATTATCGATGTTCCTGACATGGCAGCCGAGGCAATCGTCAGCCTCGGGCGGAAGTTTGCCGAGGATTGTTTGGCCAAACCCAGTTACGAACTTGCGGCATGTCTTCGCCGTGTTCGCGGACGTAGTGCGAATGCTCGATCAAGGCATCGCGAAATTGCTGCTTGATATGGGCGGCAGCGATGCCGAGGGCGGGAACGCGTTCGATGACCTCGATCGCCAGATGAAACCGGTCAAGCTCGTTCAGCACCAGCATGTCAAACGGGGTCGTTGTGGTGCCTTCTTCCTCAAAGCCGCGGACGTGCATTCCGGCGTGGTTGGTCCGGTTATAGGTCAGGCGGTGAATCAGGTAGGGATAGCCGTGATAGGCAAAAATCACCGGCCGGTCGCGGGTGAAGACGCTGTCAAAATCGCGCTCGCTGAGGCCGTGCGGATGCTGTTCCTTCGGCTGCAACGTCATGAGATCGACGACGTTGACGACGCGAATTTTAAGCTCGGGCAGGGAGTTTCGAAGCAGGTCTACCGCAGCCAGGGTTTCGAGCGTCGGAACGTCGCCGGCACAGGCCATCACGACATCCGGTTCGGAGTCTTCGGTTTCGCTACCGGCCCATCTCCAGATTCCGATGCCCGCGGCGCAATGCGTCGCCGCCTGCTGCATGGTCAGCCACTGCGGCGAGGCCTGTTTGCCGGCGACAATCACATTGATCCTGTCGTAGGTTCGCAGGCAATGATCGGTGATCCAGAGCAACGTGTTGGCGTCAGGCGGAAAGTAAATGCGCACGATGTCGGCCTTCTTGTTGGCGACAAGATCGACGAAGCCCGGGTCCTGGTGGCTGAAGCCGTTGTGATCCTGCTGCCAGACGTGGGAGGTCAGGAGATAGTTGAGCGAGGCGATTGGACGTCGCCAGGGCAGGCTGCGCGAAACCTTCAGCCATTTGGCATGCTGGTTGAACATGGAATCCACGATGTGGATGAAGGCCTCGTAGCAGGAGAAGAGGCCGTGGCGGCCGGTGAGCAAATATCCCTCCAGCCAACCCTGGCAGAGATGCTCGCTCAAGACCTCCATCACACGACCATCCTGAGCCAAGTGAACATCGTAAGGCTCGGTGCTCTCCATCCAGACCCGTTCGGTCGCCTCGAACACTGCGTCAAGGCGGTTTGAGGCGGTTTCATCCGGTCCCATGATCCGAAAGTTCCGCGCCTCGGCGTTCAGGCGGAAGACGTCGCGGAGGAAGCGTCCCATCGTGCGCGTCGCCTCGGCTTTGACGCCTCCGGGCTGGGGCACAACAATGGCACAATCGTTAGGGTTCGGCAGTTTAAGGTCGCGTTTCAGCAATCCACCGTTGGCATGCGGATTGGCTCCCATTCGCCGCTCGCCGGTTGGCGCGAGAGCCTGCAATTCCGGGAGCAGGCGGCCCGTGTCATCGAACAGCGTTTCGGGTTGGTAGCTGCGCATCCACCGCTCGAGCAGTTCAAGATGCTTGGGATTTCCGCGGGGATTCGCGATCGGGACTTGGTGCGCGCGCCAGAAGCCTTCGACTTTTAAGCCATCGACTTCCTTGGGGCCAGTCCACCCCTTGGGGCTGCGGAGCACGATCATCGGCCATTTCGGGCGGTCGCTCGTCTTGCGACCGTCGCGCGCAGTGCGCTGGATCGCACGAATGCTCTCGATTGCCTGCTTCAAGACGTCGGCCATCTGCCGATGCATCACCTTGGGGTCGTCACCTTCAACGAACAGGGGTTCGTGACCATAGCCGGTAAAGAGCTGACGGATCTCGTCGTCATTCATCCGGCCGAGCACGGTCGGGTTGGCGATCTTGTAGCCGTTAAGATGAAGGATCGGGAGAACCGCGCCGTCACGGACGGGGCTCAGGAACTTGTTGGAATGCCATGAGGCCGCCAGTGGTCCGGTCTCAGCCTCGCCGTCGCCTATTACGCAAGCAACGATCAGGTCAGGGTTGTCGAAAGCCGCACCATAGGCGTGCACCAGCGCGTAGCCGAGTTCGCCGCCCTCGTGGATCGACCCCGGCGTCTCCGGAGCGGCGTGACTGGGGATGCCGCCCGGGAAGGAGAACTGCCGGAACAAACGTCGCAGACCATCGGTATCCCGACTGATCTCGGGATAGATCTCGCTGTAGGAGCCTTCCAGATAGGTATTGGCGACGACGCCGGGGCCGCCATGGCCGGGCCCGCAAACGTAAATGACATTGAGATCCAGGGCCCGGATAGCCCGATTGAGGTGAGCATAAATAAAGTTGAGCCCGGGCGTCGTGCCCCAATGTCCCAGCAGGCGCGGTTTGACGTGCTCTGACCGTAGCGGTTCCTGGAGCAGCGGATTATCGAGCAGATAAATCTGGCCGACCGACAGGTAGTTGGCCGCGCGCCAATAACGGTCTACCAGGTTCAGGTCGTCGGTACTCGCCAGCTCATCATTCGCTCTTGTCGTCGCCATCTCGATCCCTCCGGGCCGGCCTGCATATCAACCAGATCGAAGGCCGATCGATCCGTCCCGTCAGGCAAAAGATCCACATTGACGGTCGGTGCGGCGAGCAGAGCTGGACGTGGTTGGCGTGCTCCATCTAGAGCTCGCGTCGCGCTTTCCATGCGACAGCGATAGCTGCGGCACCGATGATCAACGTCATCATCAGCAAGGTTTGCAGGATACCAAAATTCAAGGCGTCGCGCGCGACGAACAGCGAGGTGATCGCCGCGGCAACGACCGAGAGGAGACGAAGGAGCCAAGCCATTTGCAAGCCTTTCCGTGAGGCAATGGCGTCAGCTTGCGGCCTTCATTCCCTCTGGCGGTTCTGCGGCTTTTCGGTCTTCGGGGGATTCCACGTAGAAGCCTGAATAAGTATCTACGTAGCAGAGGTGATCGTGGACCTCTTTTACGCTCGATATATTCTCGGCCGCGACGATTGTTGCATGGCGTACGTGATCGTCGAAGATGATTCCGTGGAGGTGAACGATCCCGTTCCGAACGGTAACCTGAAATCCGGCAGGGTGCCAATCTGCCGCATGAACCGCCCGCATAATACGATTGCGGATGTGGTCGTCGTCCGCAGTTGGGTCAGGAACGTCGTGCGCCATGCTGGCCACGGCTTGTAAGAGATTTGAACGGGTGACAATCCCGACCAAGACCTTGCCACTCAGAACGGGCAAGCGCTTGATGCCGTGTTTTTCCATGAGTTCTACAAGCTCGCTCAGCGGTGTTTGCTCGCTCACCGTAATGGCATCTCGCGTCATGACATCTTCCACTTTGCGACCCCGCTCGTGGACAAACTCGTTGGCCAATTTTCCGGCGCTCGCAAAGAACTGGAGGATGGTCGATCGCTTGCGCGCGGTGCCCGTTTCGACCCGTCGCAGAAAATCACTCTCGGAGACTATTCCCATCAGGGAGCCATCGTCATCTACGACGGGTAGGCCACTAAGATGACACCGCAGCATGATGTTTGCCGCGTCTTGGATCGATGTATGAGGCGTTACGGTTGTAACGTCTTTTGTCATGATCTGATGGGCGCGCATTTCTGGATCTCCTGCTCCATTCGTCCTGAAAGGGCAGAGCGCAGCGGATTGACGCTGCGCTCTGTTGGCCACCTCACGCGGCTGTCTTGATTTCGATTTGCTTGGCTTGCTTCGGTGCCGGCTTCGGTATCGTGACCTTCAGCACGCCATTAGCGATCTCGGCGGAAATGTCTTCGATCTTGACGCCGGAGGGCAGTTCGACCGATCGCGCGAACGAGCCGTAGCTGCGCTCAACAAGGTGATAGTCCTTGTTCTTTTCTTCACGCTCGTTCTTCTTCTCGCCGCGAATGGTCAGAAGATTGTCGGTGACATTGAGCTCGACATCCTTCTTCTCCAACCCCGGTAGTTCGGCGGTAATCTCGATCGCCTTGTCGGTCTCGCTGATGTCCATGCTGGGCAGGACAGTGGTGGCGAGCCCTGGGATATTGCGCGAGACACCGTCGAACAGCCGGTCGATTTCTTGCTGCAGGAACGAGAAGGGGTTGGTGTCGCGGCGGGTGACGGCACGCTGGGTTCCAACCGGGATCACGGACTTCGTATTCATATGGACCTCCTGGTTAAGCCAAACTGACACGACCATGTTAGGCGAGGGCGGCTACAAACCCTTTGACGAGGATCAAACTTCGGCCATGCAACGTTGGATACGGTACACACGCCAATGCGAGGATGGCCACGAGATGCGCGCGATGGTTTTGACGGCGCCCGGCGCGCCGCTCCAGTTTCAAGAGAGGGACGATCCGGTTCCCGGGCCGGGCGCTGTGTGCGTCAAGATTAGCGCTTGCGGCGTGTGCCGCACGGATCTGCATGTGGTGGATCGAGAATTGCCGGATATTGCCTATCCCATCATCCCCGGCCACGAGGTGGTCGGCCGGGTGGAGGCCCTTGGCGACGGCGTAACTGCGCTTGAAATCGGAGCGCGCGTCGGTGTTCCCTGGCTCGGCTACACATGCCAGGAATGCAGCTATTGCCGGGAGGGTCGAGAAAATCTGTGCGATCGTCCGGGTTTCACCGGCTACACCCGTGACGGAGGCTTTGCCACGCATCTCGTTGCAGACGCGCGTTATTGCTTTCCACTCGGCGAGGTCGGCAACGACGTTGCCATTGCACCTTTGCTGTGCGCGGGTCTGATCGGTTGGCGCTCCCTGGTGATCGCGGGCGAAGGAAGGCATCTCGGCATCTATGGCTTCGGCGCCGCCGGCCATATCATTGCGCAGGTGGCCCGCTGGCAGGGACGTTCCGTCTACGCGTTCACGTGCGCGGGCGATGTCGAGGCGCAAGGGCTGGCGAAATCTCTCGGCGTGGACTGGGTCGGGGAATCGGAGCAGAGGCCGCCGATGCCACTCGATGCTGCCATCATCTATGCGCCGGTAGGCGCGCTGGTCCCACTGGCACTCCGCGCGGTGGGCAAAGGCGGGCGGGTGGTCTGCGCCGGCATTCACATGTCGGATATTCCTTCGTTTCCCTACAGCATACTCTGGGAAGAGCGGCAGTTGCTCTCCGTCGCCAATCTCACGCGCAATGACGGGATCGAGTTCTTCAAGGTCGCTGCCCAGGCGGGCATCAAGACCCATACGACGGCATTTCCATTACGGGAAGCCAATGAGGTTCTGTCGAAGTTGCGATCGGGACAAGTCACTGGCGCTGCCGTGCTACAGCCATGACTCTGATACGACCCAGCGATATCGCGACGGACTCCGAGAGCCAGCTCCAAGGTCGTGTGCTGGATTTTCTCGAGAACTCCAGCTTCGGCCCAGTAAAGGGTGGCAAGCGTATCGATACCCATGCCTCGGTGGTGTTTCTCGGTAGGGATCGCGCCCTGAAGATCAAACGGGCCGTGAGGCTGCCGTTTCTCGACTATTCGACGCTCGAGAAGCGCCAGCGTGCCTGCGAAGAGGAACTGAAGGTCAACGCCGGCAATGCTCCGGAGCTCTACCGGCGGGTTGTTGCGATCGCGCGCACCGACGATGGTGGCCTTGAAATAGGAGGAAGTGGTGTTCCGGTCGAATGGGCGGTCGAAATGGCGCGCTTCGATGAGGAGCAGACGCTGGATCGCATCGCCGGGAGGCAACAGGTCGGAGCGTCCCTTGCGGTCGCTGTCGCAGATGCGATCCTGCAATCGCATGACAAGGCGCCGCGTGCCGACGGCGAAACCTGGCTCGCCTCAATTCCCGGCATCATTGACCGCAACACCGCAAAATTCCGCAACGCGCGTGGACTGGATGCCGCCGCGATCGATCAGCTCGAGGCTCGAAGCCACGATCAAGTTGCGACGCTTCATGCCTTGCTAGAGCGGCGAGCCGAGCAGGGGTTCGTGCGGCGCTGCCATGGCGATCTTCATCTGGCCAACATTGCGCTAATCAATGGAGCGCCGCGGCTGTTCGATGCCATCGAATTTGATGCTGCCATCGCGACGACGGATATTCTCTATGATCTCGCATTCACGCTGATGGATTTGATCCATTTTAACAATGAGGCGGCCTCGAACGCGGTGTTTAACCGCTATCTAGCTGGCGCGTCGGACGACCATCTCGATGGCCTCGCCGTTCTGCCCCTGTTTCTCTCGATGCGGGCGGCAATCCGCGCACATGTGCTGTTTACCAAGAGCGAGCAGATGGTGGATGGCGAAGCCGCGTGGCAGGAGGCCAAACGATATTTCGATTTGGCCCAGCGCCTCGCCGACCCCAAGCCGCCACTGCTGACCGCGATCGGCGGCCTGTCGGGGACAGGGAAGTCGGTTCTCGCATGCGGGCTTGCGGACATGATCGAGCCTCCGCCCGGCGCGGTCATTCTCCGCTCGGATGTCATGCGCAAGCATCTGTTCGGCGTGAGCGAAACGACGCATCTGCCTGAAGCTGCCTATCAGTTCGAGACCTCCCGGTGTGTCTATGATCTACTTTCGAGAACCGCATCACGTATCCTTGCCCAGGGCTGTTCGGTCATTCTCGACGCGGCCTATCTCCAGGAAACGCAGCGGGCCGGACTTCCGGATTTGGCGTGCCGGCACCGCGCCCGCTTTGTCGGCCTGTTCCTGAAGGCCGATTTGACGACCCGGCTTTCGCGGATCGGGCGGCGCGAGCACGATGCGTCGGATGCAACGCCGGACGTTGCCAAGCAGCAAGAGGCGATGGCGATCGGTACGGTGAACTGGCATATGGTCGATGCTTCGGGAGCACCCGCTGACACGCTGCAGCGGGGTCTCACCTGTTTACACAAGGCGGGCGGATCATTGGGCGACAGTAGATGGAGCGGGCCACAAAGCAATCGGCCAGCGTAAGGCCTCGTCGTCATCTCCGGCGACCTGCTGACTGAAAGCCTCCGTCATGCTGACGATGTGCGCTCATTCATCCAGCGCACGCCGCAGTCTTCGAACGATGACTCCGCGCGCGCGATCGTCCGCGGCAGCCTCGATGCGATCGTTGATGTCGAGAATGAGCTTTGACATGTCATTGTGCCAGTCAAGCCTGACCACGGCCTCGGGCGCCAGCCGGCGGCGATAAGCGCCATCCAGGAGCGTCGGCGCCGCGCCGGATAATTCGTAGACGTCGTCCAGAAACGGCTGGAAAACCCGCGCCGCCGGGATAATCCGTTCGGAAATGCCTTCCGCGAGGCCGGCAATGGCTGGCTCCTCGCCATGGACCAAGAACACGCCGCGCTGAACCGGACGACGCTCGGCGATCCAGCTTGCCAGTTCGGATCCGTCGGCATGTCCGGAGTAGTCGTCGATATTTCGGATCCGCGCCGCCACCTTGATCTCATTGCCTTGGATACGAACGGCCCTGGCGCCGTCGGCGAGAAACCGGCCGAGCGTTCCCTGGGCCTGAAATCCGACCAGTAATACGGTGGCCCGCGAATTCCACAGCCAGTTGCGCAGGTGATGCCGGATACGGCCGGCGTCGCACATGCCGCTGGCGGCGATGACGACGTGAAAGCCGGTCAGTTTGGCGATCGCCTTGCTCTCGTCGACGGTTTCGGTAAATCGCAGTTGCGGCGAGTTCAAGAGCCTTCGCACGTCGATCTCTAGGTCGAGGCTTGAAGCGTGCCTGCGAAAGACCTCAGTGGCGCGAATTGCGAGCGGAGAATCGAGGAAGATCGGGGCGGACGGTATCTCACCACGCTCCATCAGATCGACCAGATCGACGATCAGTTCCTGGGTGCGCTCTACCGCGAAGGCCGGAATCAGCAGCGCGCCCTTGCGGGTCGCAGCGTCGCGAACCTCCGCCGACAGACGCGCGCGGCGCGCATCGGCCGTGATCGGCGCACGTTCGCGGTCGCCATAGGTCGATTCCGAGATGACGTAGTCGAAGCCGGCAGGTGCTTCAGGATCGGGTTGCAGCAACTTGGCGTCGGGGCCCACATCGCCGGAACAGAGAACACGAAGCGGTTTGCCTGATGCGTCTTCACCGGCGATTTCAATCTCGATCGACGCGGAGCCGAGCAAATGTCCAGCGTTCCAGTAGCGCGCGCGAACACCCGGAACCACATCGATCCATTTCTCGTAGTCGACAGGTGTGAACGACTGCAGCGTGGCAATCGCATCGGCCTGCGTATAGATCGGGCTGACCTCGGCCCGCCCGCGCGCTGCGTTGCGCCGGTTCAAGGTGGCGACCTCGGACTCCTGGATGCTGCCGGCATCCGGCAGCATGTACGAGCAGAGATCGATGGTGCCGCGCGTCGCCAGGATGCGGCCGGGAAAGCCGCTGCGCACCAGCTTCGGCAGCAGGCCGCTGTGGTCGATATGGGCATGGGTCAGGAGGACGGCGTCGATGTCGGCGGCGCGGAATGGAAACGGCCGGTAGTTAAGTTCCTTCAGGGTTTTTGGTCCCTGAAACAACCCGCAATCGACCAGGAAGCGTCCGGAGCGGGTCTCGAAAAGATAGCAGGAGCCCGTCACCGTGCGGGCCGCGCCGAAGAACCGGATGGTCACGCTCATCGGAAATTCTCCGAAAGGGTTATGAACGTTATTTCGTCTTGCAAGGCGTCGATGAATAGATTGTCGAGTGTGATGGCGTTGGTGGAGTGCGGCACGCTATGAGTCGAACGGATCGAGCGAATGCCGGACTGAATCATATCGCGGCAGAGTTCCTCCGAAAACAGCGCGTGCGTGACGACGGCGTCGATCGTTGTTGCGCCGGCCGACGTCAGCGCCCTGGCGCAAGCAATCATGGTGCCGCCTGAGGAGACTATATCGTCGACGATCAAGGCGGGACGGCCGGCAATGCGTGTCGGGTCCGGAAACCCGATTTCCGAGGAGCGGTCGCCGCGCCGGGTCTTCTGCGCAACGGTATAAGAGAGCCCGATCCGGCTGGCGAGATCTCTGACCCAGGACTCCGATTCCGCATCCGGTCCCACCGCAATGGTTGCGGGATCAAGACCGGTTTTGCGCAGCGCGACTGCTATTTCTGGCATCGCCGACAGATTGTGGGAGGCGATCCCGGTAAACACCGCCCTGATGTCGGGCGTGCGGTGCAAATGCGCGTCGGTGGTTACCACGCGATCGAAGCATCGAGCGAGCAGCGCGCCAATGACCTTTTGGCTAATTGCTTCGCCTTCGTGGAAAGCGGTGTCCTGGCGCATGTAGCAGAGATAGGGAGCCAGCAGAACGAGGCGTTTCGCGCCTCCACGCCGCACCGCCTCGGCGGCGAAGGCCAGTGCGATCAGTTTCTCGTTCGGCCGGTCGAGCGACGCATAGATGATGGTCACTGGCGATGCCGGTGCGGCGGTCACCCGTATTTCCCCGTCGGGAAACCGATGGATCGCGATCTCGTGAAAGGGAATGCCGAGTCGCGCTGCGAGCCGGGCGGCGTCGCGCGACGACGACCGCAGGCTCTGTATGCTGGCCGCTCTCACAGTGCCGTCTCGCCGGTTACGGGATGCCGGGTGCCGATGGTATAACCACTATTCGCCCTCGCGGCGGCCAGATCGAGTTCCGACTGATCATAGGCATGAATTCGATAGAGTGGCTGGCCCCTCTCGACGCGGTCGCCGACCTTACTGAACAGTCGGATACCGGCGCCCTTGTCGAGTGGTGCCCCAGCGGTGCGGGCGAGGCGGTTCAACTGGAGGCAGTTGATCTCAGAAATCGTGCCATCGGCGGTGGCGGCGATATCGAAAGTCAGCTTGCCGACGTCGTTGCGGCAGGAGGAGGGACCTTGCGCGTCGATGATGTCTTGCATTTTCTTCAGCGCCGCGCCGCTGTCGAGCAGTTCGCGGGCGCGCGCATAGCCGCTGCCGCCCCGCAACTGCGGGTCATATTCCAGCAGATGTGCCGCAAGCCGCAGCGATTTTTCACGCAGATCGGCAGGGGCGGTGGCGTCGTTGGTCAGAACGCTCATGACATCGCCAGCCTCCAGGACCGGACCGATGCCGTTGCCGATTGGCTGGCGGCCATCTGTCGTGATCACTTCGACGGCAATGCCGAAATGATCGCCGACGAATTCAAACAGCTTGCGCAGGCGCATCGCTTCGTTGGCGTTGGCCAATTTCGCCGTCGGGCCGACCGGCAGATCGATCAGGAGATGGGTTGAGCCGGCTGCGAGCTTCTTCGACATGATCGAGGCGACCATCTGCTCGCTGGTATCGAGGCTGAGTGGGCGTTCGACGGAGATCAGAATATCATCCGCCGGGGACAGGTTGACGTGTCCGCCCCAGACCAGGCAGCCGTGGCACGCCGCAACGACTTCCTTCATCTCTTCGACGCTGACATCGACCCGGGCCAACACTTCCATAGTGTCGGCGGTGCCGGCCGGAGAGGTGATCGCGCGCGAGGACGTCTTGGGGATAGTCAGCCCATGTGCTGCCACGATCGGAACTACGAGCATGGAGCTTCGGTTACCCGGTATGCTACCGATACAGTGCTTGTCGACGACGATGGGACTCGGCCATATCAGTTGCGTACCGGCCCGCGCCATCGCCTGGACCAGAGCGAGCAGCTCGCCGCTGGTCATGAAGCTGGCCGAGCCGATCAGGAACGCGGCGATCTCCATGTCGGAGTAGCGATAGTGTGTGAGGTCGTCGATGATCGCTTCGATCTCGGTCGGTTTCAGGGTCCGGCCCTGGATCTTGGCACGGACGGCATCGAGGCTTGCAGGTGAGGCTGCGGGACGCACGGTAATCAAGCTGTCAACAGGTTGGGCAAAGCGCCGGAACGCCGGTTCGGAAAGGCCGATTTCATCGGGCCCGACCAACGCGTCGTCGTCCGTGATCAGCAGCGTCGCGAGCAGAATTCTCGTGCCAACCCGCAATTCGACCCGGCTGAATCCACGGAAAACATCCGGTCGCAAGGCGCTGGAGTGGCGTGAGATCACGACCACATTCTCCCGTCCGGTATCGAGGCTGATTCGGCGAGCCTTCAAGAGCGGACGGGATCCATTCCTTTTCGTATCGTCGGCCATTCGATCTCCACGGCGCGCGGCGCACCAGCACTCCGTCAATGCGAGAGCAGGATCGGGAGCGGCGGCTTGGACAGCAGGCTCTTGGTTGCGCCACCCAGGATGAATTCGCGCCATCGCGCGTGACCGTAGGCGCCCATCACGAGGACGTCGGCCTTGTGCGAAAGCACGTAGGCTTCGAGAACCTCGTCGATCTGTCTGCCGTCCGCATCGACCTTGTCCAGCACCACGTCGATACGATGGCGGGCCAGGTTCTTTGCCAGTTCTTCGGCGGAATGCTTGGTGTCGAAAACCTTTTCGTTGCCGACGGTGAGGACGCGCACCTTCTTGGCGCGCTCAAGCAGCGGAAGCGCATCGGAAACCGCCCGGGCCGCCGCGCGGCTGAAATCCCAGGCCACGACAACGGTGCCCAGTTCGAATGGGCGCGCGCTGGGAGTCTCTGGCAATACCAGGGTCGGCCGGCCCGATCCGAAGATCACGGACTCCGCATACCATTGGTCATAGGATTCCGGCACCGGCACGATCGTGAGATCGTGAAGCCGGGCGTAGTCAACCAGCAACTCCGGAACATCAAAGGTCAGGCATTTTTCGACGATCGTCTCGTGTGGAACGCCGGCCTTTTCTGCCGCTGCGTCAAATGCAGCGAGCAGGCCTCTCGCGCTCTGTCGGCTCTTTTCGGCTTCGCCTGCAATAACACCGGAAATACTTGGAATTGAGCCCGACAGGATGTTGCCGGGTACCTGAACGTGCACCTCGCAGGAGACTGCGGCAAGGTGAGCGCCAAGTGCGGCGGCAATTGAAACCGCAGTTTCGACCACAGAGTTCGGGGTTGGCTCGGGATAGCTTGTCAGTGTCAGCAGAATGTCTTTGAAGGCCATGTGTCTCTCCTTTGTCCTGATGGCAATCTAGCGCGGCGGGGGTGACGGCTTTTGATCCATCGCAAGGAGCAGAATGCAGGTGTGGATTTGCCAGCTAGGACTGCAACCGCGAACGCAGTAACGGCTTGAGCATTTCAAGGCAGACCAGCACGATGATCCCCGCACCAAGCGTCAAAGCGAGGTCGTCAGTGTGCAGGGGTCCAAAGGCAAAAAGCTTGCCCGCGGACGGCCAAAGCAGGGTCAGAGACAGGATTGTGGTAACGGCCGCGAGTACAGCCACCAAGGTCCGGTTCGGTCGTCGCAGCGCCGTGAGCAGCGAGGCGCTAAACGAGCGATTAACCAGGATAAGGCTGACGATCGTCACGACCAGCGAGAAGAAGGTCAATGCCCGCACTTCCTGTTCGGGCATGCCTGACCTGAGTGCCACGACGAAGATGGCGGCAACCAGTGCGAATGCCACCACACCCTGCAGCAGGCTCCAGACGATCAGCGCGCCCGAAAACAGCGGGGTGTCGGCAGCGCGGGGCGGGCGCTCCATGATGTCGTCCTCCTCGGTCTCGGCCTCGAATACGAGAGAACAGACGGGATCGATCACCATCTCGAGAAACGCGATATGGATGGGCCCGAAAAGAATCGGTAGACCGAACAGCAGCGGCAGCAGCGCCAGGCCCGCAATCGGCACGTGAACGGCAAAGATGAAGCTCATAGCTTTGCGTAAATTATCGTAGATGCGGCGCCCGAGCCGGATCGCCTTGACGATCGAGCCAAAATCGTCATCGAGCAGCACGATTGCCGACGCTTCCCGCGCCACGTCGGTGCCGCGGCCGCCCATGGCAATGCCGATATGCGCCGCCTTGAGCGACGGCGCGTCGTTGACGCCGTCGCCGGTCATCGCCACGATCTCGCCATTGCCCTTGTGCGCGTTGACGATACGCAGCTTCTGTTCCGGCGTGATCCGCGCAAACACGCTGGTCGTTTTTGTCCGGCGCGCCACTTCCGCATCATCCAGTTTCGCAAGTTCCTCGCCCGTGATGACTTCGCCGGGCTTGAAGCCGGCCTGGCGGGCGATCGCATTGGCCGTTGCCGGATAATCGCCCGTGATCATCACTGCCTTGATGCCGGCCGATCGGCATTCACGCATGGCCTCGATGACGCTTGGCCGCAGCGGATCGGCAAGGCCGACAAGTCCCAGGAACTCGAATGTAAATTGACATGGTGAGGCCGGCCATTCCGGTCCAACGTATTTGGCCCGTGCGGCACCCAGCACGCGCAGGCCGGCGGAAGCCATATCGTCGATCGATTGCTTCAGCGCGGCGCTATCGGCCTCGCCGAGCCGGCAAAGGCGTCCGATTGCTTCGGGGGCGCCCTTGGCGGCGACGATGAACTCCTGCCCAGAGTTGTCCGGCTGCCAGATATGGGTTACGGCGAGTAGATCGGGCCGAAGGCCGTATGCATGGACAAGCTTCCAGTGGGGATGCGAATACTGCATATCGTCCAATTGCTCGCGTCCCAATGCATGGAACGCCCGCTCCATCGGGTCGAACGGCTCGGGTGCGCTGGCGAGCAGACCGAACTCGCTCAGGGTTTGGAATTGTTCCGGGATTTTCGTACCGTCGTGCGGACGCCAGGCTCCGCCATCACCTAACCGCAACTCGACAATCGTCATCCGATTCTCAGTCAGGGTACCCGTCTTGTCGGTGCACAGCACGGTTGCGGAGCCGAGGGCTTCGATCGCCGCAGCGCGCCGCGTCAGCACCCGAGCCTGTGATATCCGCCAAGCCCCCATCGCCATAAAGACGGTCAGCACCACGGGAAGCTCTTCTGGCAACATTGACATGCCGAGCGCAATCCCGGCCAGCACGGCATCCAGCCATCCCCCGCGCATGATTCCGTAGAGCAGCACCGCAAGGATGCTGACCGCGCCGCCGACAACGGCAAACAGCCGTACCAGGCGACGGGTTTGAGCCTGCAAACGAGGCGGTTCGGTTTCCAGGGCGACCAGCGATTGGCCGATTTTGCCGATTTCGCTCCGCACGCCAGTGGCGGCCACAACGGCCAATCCCGCGCCACGCACAACGAGCGAACCTGAAAACACCTCCGGCAGGTCATCGCCTCCCGGTGGGTGCGTTTCGATTCTCCCGCGATCCGTCCGCGCAATCTTGCGCACGGGCACGGATTCGCCGGTCAGCATGGACTCGTCTGCTTGCAAATCCTGACACTGCAGCAGGACGGCGTCGGCAGGTACCCGGTCGCCTTCCGAAAGCACGATCAGATCGCCCCGCACGACGTCCCGGCCGGCGATGCGTTTGCGCTCGCCGTCGCGAATGACCAAGGCGCGGGGACTGGTGAGATCGCGCAGCGCTTCCAGGACGCGCTCGGTACGTGCTTCCTGTACCACCGTGATCACGACCGACATGGTGGCGAATGCGACAAGGATGATCGCTTCCGTCAAGTCGCCGAGCGCCAGATAGACGCCGCCCCCGGCGATAAGAAGCATCAGCATCGGCTCGCGGAGCACCTCGATCGCTATACGGAGCGGCGTGCGCCGATTAGGCTGGGGAAGCTCATTGTTTCCCTCAGCCTTCAATCTTGCCCGAGCTTCTGCTTCACTGAGGCCACTGAGCGGGGCTCGGGATTCTGGGAAGTAACGCACTAGATATCCTCACCGGCTTTGGTCGATGCGCGCGTGAAGGGAGGATTGACCGAGTATGGCCTGGCCTCGACGGTGGCTAACGCGAGACGATGATACAGATCGCGCCGGTGCGCGAGCGGCCACCAATCGTAAAGGAAGATTTCAAGCGGTCGCCAGTTGGCAACCCAGCCGAGGATCAGGAAGCTTTCTTCAACCAATCGCCTGAATGCGGGCTCGATCAGGTAGCCTGCGGCAAAATGCGCAAGGAGGAGACAAGCCGCAAGTATTGTAGCGCCGATTGCCAGGGAACGCCGGCCAACTCGAAACAATTCGTTCAGGTCTCGTTGGATCACCACGGCTCGACCGGCAAAGTACCGGTTGAATGCCTGGAGAAGGTCGCTCGATGCCTTTCCCTGTGACTCCGTATCCGGAATGTGTATCACAATCCTGATCGGGCGGTTACCGGGCATCTCTCGGGCCCACCCGACGATATACTCCTCGGCCTCGTCAGCGAGATCCTTTTCCCGAAATGGAAAAGGATCAAGCGTGTGAAAAAGCTGCGCCACGTCCGTCACCCGAATTTCGATCAGGTTTTCGGTGACCGCAGCAGCGGGGCCGTTATCTGTCACCATTGGTTGAGGCCTCGCATCGAGCGTCGCCGCCGCGGTTAGCCTGGTCAAGGTCGGTCGGCTCCAAGCAGACATTGCCGAGATGGCGCCGCGCTAAAGGTGCGACACCGTCGTCACACGGTAGGTGTGCATCTTGCCGCGCTCGTTGACTGAGACATACTCGCCAACGACGAAGCGTTCGTCGGCGAAGTGAAAGCCGACATCGTCCGGCAGACTGGCTTCGCCATCATAGTGGAATCCCCAGCCGTTCCCCGACCGATGAACGAGATGACCGAACTGGTCCTGTTCGTTCGGGCGCTGCCGAGAGACCCGGCAAGCCTCGCGGTGTGATCGCCATAACTTGGGATCGATGCGGCCTTCGGCATCGACAGGTGCGACGAAGATGTAGGCAACATCGTTGTCGCCCTCGGGATGGCCGGGTTCGCGGGCGAGTACGATGCGGATTTGCCGGAACTGCGCGGGCAGGGAGGCATTGAGGATCGGCTTTAGCTGAGGCTTGGACATGTCGGTAGCTCCTTGGATTGCAGCATGAGGCGAAGCCTCGTCGGGATCAGGTTTGCTCGGTGGCAGCCGCAGGAGCGGCGGCCCTGGATCTCTTCAGGCTCCTGACGATGATCGTGATCAGCGGCACCAGCAACGGCAGGGCGCTGTTCAGGGGGTGATGGACCATGCCAACGAACTGCGACTGCACGGCCCGGGCCTCGCGCTGCAGCGCGTCGGTCGCCGAAACATGTATCTCGTTCGCAAGTTCGAGTTCGCGTCCCGAAGGCGGCCTTCCGGCCAACATGAACAGGGTGGCTGCGATCGCGAAATTGACACCGCTAAGGATGGCGGCCGCCGAAATCGCAGTCAAAACCTGGATCAGTGCGAAATAGGCCGTCAGCTCCAGCAGCAGGAGGCCGAAGCCGGCAATCAAGGCGGCAATCGCGCGCACGCCAAGACCGACAAGCATATGCCGCAGCCTGATCTCGGCGATGATTCGGTCGGTTCGCCAAAGCGCACGCAGGGTCTTGACGATACTCTCGCTGTCCACGTTAGTGTCTCCTCAACATGAAACCGATGACAATGCCGAGCACAAAGGCCGACGCGATTGTTGCGATCGGGCGCGCCGCGATCAGCGTCTCGGCATGATCTTCCTGTTCGCTCAGAGATTCGCCGAGCTCGTTCAAGGCGGACTTAATCTGATCTGCGATGGCGCGGTTCTTGGCGTCGTCGAGTATACCGTCGCCGTTCGGGCTCAAGAGGTGCGACACCTCACTTTTGAGCGCTTGCAGCTCTTCACTCAGTTCGCTTGAATTGAACATCGCAGCTTCTCTCATGGCCTCAATCGCTGGTCATCTAAGTGAAAACGGCTTCCTCGTGGATGGGCTCACGGCCTTCCCCGATTACCCGGATCGATAGCCGGGGTCTGATATCGGGCTCCAGGCACCGCAGGTCGGCAGCCAGATGTTTTGCGTACACGACGGCCTCCGAAGCCAGCCTGAAGTCACGCCCAACCTGATCGCGGATCGGAAGTCTGTCGCTTATGTCGAAATAGAAACGCATGGGCCTCTCCTTTTCCGTAGGGCCCGACTGTACGCGAGGCCGCAGCCCGGCAATTGATTTGCGTCAAGAGGTCAGCGCCGGTCATTTTCCGGCTTGAGGCAGGTCAACATGGTTGAGGCCCATGGGCTCTAAGGAGAGGGCGTCATGCCATCGAGGGAACATCATCTTGGCGACCGCACCTCTGTTAACGGCCACGGCAACGGGTGACGTCCTCGAGTTGCGTCCGGGCGGATCCTGGATTGCGGCCAATGTGGCGACGCTTGAGCGTCTTGCCGACTCCGTTGCGGCGCAGCTCGACCGGTCCAGTACAGTTAAGCTTGATATGGCCGAGGTGCGCGAGCTCGACACGCTCGGGGCCTGGCTGCTGGAGAAAATGTCGCGGCGCGCGACGTCGGCGGGACACCGTGCCGAGGTGGTTGGAGTTTCCGATAATTATGCGGGGTTGATCGAGGAGGTGCGTCAGGTCAACCGGCGAACGCCAGCAACGGTTCCGCCGCCTAACCCGGTCGTGGCGAAGATCAGCGACATCGGCCGCTCCGCCATTGGCGCGAGCGATGACGTTACCGCGTTCCTGCAGATGCTGGGTTCGCTTTGCATAGCGATTCTCGGCGTGTTGCGTCGGCCGCGATCTCTGCGGTTGACGTCGTTGGTCTATCAGTTTTACCGCGTTTGCTGGCAAGCGATCCCCATCGTGGTGCTGATTACCTTCCTGATCGGCGCCATCATCGCGCAGCAGGGCATCTTCCATTTCCGCAAGTTCGGTGCGGATTCGTACGTGGTCGACATGGTCGGCATTCTGGTGCTGCGCGAACTCGGCGTCCTGATCGTCGCCATCATGGTCGCCGGCCGCTCCGGCAGCGCTTATACCGCCGAGCTCGGCTCGATGAAGATGCGCGAGGAAATCGACGCGTTGTCGACTATGGGGCTCGATCCGATCGAGGTCCTGATGCTGCCCCGGATCATAGCGCTGGTCTGCGCCCTGCCGATCCTCAGCTTCATCGGTTCGATGGCCGCACTTTATGGCGGCGGGCTCGTCGCCTGGTTCTATGGCGGCATGGGGCCGGCGATCTTCATTGCGCGGCTGCATGAGGCCGTATCCGTCACCCATTTCGAAGTCGGCATCATCAAGGCGCCGTTCATGGCGCTGGTGATCGGCATCGTCGCCTGCAGCGAAGGCTTGCGGGTGAAGGGAAGCGCCGAGTCGCTGGGCAAGCAGACCACCACCTCGGTCGTGAAGTCGATTTTCCTGGTGATTGTTCTCGACGGGCTGTTTGCGGTTTTCTTCGCATCGATCGGAATGTAGGGATGCGGGAAGTGGACGGACAGTTTGCGATACGCGTGCATGACCTCGTGGTCGGCTTTCGCCGCCATGTCGTGATCGATCATCTTGCGCTTGACGTGCGACGGGGTGAGATCCTCGGACTGGTGGGCGCTTCCGGTGGTGGCAAATCGGTTCTGATGCGAACCATCATCGGCCTCATTCCGCGCCAGGGCGGCGAGATCGAGGTGATGGGCGCGCCGATCGGCGGCAACCGTGACGGAACCACACGAAGCGCGGCCGGACGGTGGGGCATCCTGTTCCAGCAGGGTGCGTTGTTTTCATCGCTGACGGTACGGCAAAACATCCAGTTTCCGCTGCGGGAAAATCTGGTTCTGTCGAATGCGCTGATGGATGAGATGGCCACTGCCAAACTCGAAATGGTCGGGCTCAAGCCGGAGGACGGCGACAAGTTTCCGTCCGAATTATCCGGCGGCATGACCAAGCGGGCGGCGTTGGCCCGCGCGCTCGCGCTCGATCCGGCGATCGTGTTTCTCGACGAGCCAACCTCGGGCCTCGATCCGATTGCGGCGGGCGATTTCGACGCCCTGATCAGGACACTGCAGAAAACACTGGGGCTGACGGTGTTCATGGTCACCCACGACCTCGCCAGCCTCAATACCGTTTGCGACCGCGTTGCGGCACTCGCCGACGGCAAGATCGTCGCCATCGGACCGATGCGCGAACTGCTTCAATCCGAGCACCCCTGGGTGCGGGCCTATTTTCACGGCAAGCGCTCCCAGATGCTGCAACCCAAAGCGAGTTAGACCATGGAAACCCGCGCTCCCTTCGTCATCGTCGGTGCCTTCGTGCTGGTGGCCATCGCCGCGGTGTTCGGATTTGTCTACTGGCTGCACAATGCCGGCGGTCTTGGTCCGCGTGCGACCTACCATGTCCAGTTCGAAGGCTCGGTGCCGGGGCTTTTGGTCGGCGCGGCGGTGCTGTTCAACGGCATCCGGGTCGGTGAAGTCTCCGAACTCGGTCTTGCGCCGGGCAAGCCGCGCGGCGTCAATGCGACCATCTCGGTGGCTGCGACGACGCCAGTGCGCGCCGACACCAAGGTCGGCTTGGAATTTCAGGGCCTGACCGGCGTTCCCGTCATCACGCTGGAAGGCGGCATGCAGGTAGCCAAAACGGGCGATGTGCCGACGCTTGTTGCCGAACCCGGGGCCGGTCAGGGTATGTCGCAGGCCGCCCGCGATGCGTTGCGTAAGGTGGATTCGGTGCTGACCGAGAATTCCGGCGCGCTGAAGGACACCATCGCCAATTTCAAGGTTTTTTCAGAAGGTCTCGCCCGCAATACCGGCAAGCTCGACGGCATTGTCGCCGGCCTCGAACGCATGACCGGGGTCACCGCGCCGCCGGCCAAGATCACCTATGATTTGCGCGCCCTGCAAAATCAGGGACCGGCGGGGAAGAGCGTCAACGTCCAATGGGCGATCCCGGAGCCCACGGCTGTGGCAATGCTGGATACGCAGCGCTTCCTGTTCTCGCCGGCACAGGATTATCCGGGCTTTTCGGAAGCAATGTGGGCCGATTCGCTCCCGAAGCTCTTGCAGGCAAGATTGATCGAGAGCTTTGAGAATTACGACCTCGCACATGCGCCGCTGCGAATGGCGGAGGTGGGCCAGGCTGAATTCCAGTTGGTGATCGACGTCAGGCGGTTCCGCGTCGCAGTCGATGCGAAGCCAGCTGCCGAAATCGCATTGTCGGCGAGGATCGTTGACAAAAATGGCAAGGTCGTCGCATCGCGGTTGTTTGAGGAGAGCGAGAAATTTGCATCCGTCACGCCACCCGAAGCCGCAATCGCTTTCAGCGAGGCCTTCGGCAGGATTGCGAAAGACGTGATCGCATGGACGGTGCAGGCATACTAGGTTGCTTGGTGGCACCGAGCCTCGGCGGCGCGGTGGGCCGGCCCGCTAGAGGTGCGTTTATTCGAGCGTCTTCATCTACGTCAGCTCCGAAGGATCCGGCGTTGCGTCCGGGTGCTTGCGCCGGTGAGCGGTCTAGTCCTGAAGATCAAAGTTGCGTCGAGGGTCACTCGATAGGAGCTGTGCGCGACCAAGACCGGAGTGACGGTAGCGGCCGCTCCAAAAACGTCTCCGAATGCGGGTCTCGATTCCGTTCCCGAGGGACCCCTCAGCATCTATCTCCTATCTGAATACTTCAGATGCAACAGCCAAAGAACCATGACGTGCCTCCTGCCAGCGCAGCGGCAGCGGTCACCGTGCCGTAAATGATCGAGAATCTAGCCGAACCCGCCGCGACGGCAATCGCTGCGCGGGACACAGCATTCATGGCCAACGCCAGCAGGATGGCCCGCGCGGCGACATCGGCTGCCACCGGTGTCGTGGCCAGGCGCGCGGCCGACAAGACGGCAACGTCAACGTCGAACAGGCCGGATATGCTTGAGGTGAGAAGCAAGGCGCTCGCGCCGAAAGATCGGGAAAACCAGCCGTTCAGCAACGCGATCGCCGAATAGGCGCTTACAAACAGCACGAGAGGCGTGAGGTCGAATGGATTGCCAATATCGAGGCCGCCATCCGCTTGCTCGCCCTTGGTGTAAAGCAACACGAGACCACCTGTACCGAACACCGCAGCAGCAGTCAGCGCAGGAACGGCTATGACGGCGATGAGTTGCGGCGCGACGAGACTGACAATGGTCAGGACGCGGACAATCGAGACCATGCCACCGATGAGCGCGCCGCCCGCAAAAAGGTACGCCGAACCGCCCTCCTTGGCGCGTCTGGCGAAGGTGATCGTCACTGCCGTTGATGAGACGACGGATCCGACCAGCCCGCCGACAAGCACGCCAAGCGATGGTCCTGCGAGCCTGACCGCAATGTAACCACCGTATGAGACAGCGGCAGTCATTATCATGAACAGCCATATTTCCCGCGGGTTGATGCTGGACCATGGGTCTACGGTACGATCGGGCAGCATCGGCAGGACCACGACGGTCATTGCCAACAGTAACAATGCCGAGCGCAGCTCTTTCCACGTCAGGCGTGCGAGCCAGCCGTGCAACTGCTCGCGGGCGGCCAGCACGCCGGCAGTAGCCACGCCGCCCGCCGCCGCCGATGTCGGATCGCCGAGGACCGAAAGCGCCCCGAGCGAAAACACGACGAACGCAGCGAGTACGCCCGTGACGCTGAATTCCCGGTCATGCTCGATCTCGCGCATCTTGAACCATGCGAACACCGCAACAAAGGTCAACATCGAAAGGGACAGCGGCCACGGGCTCGCGAGAACACGGGTGATCTCAGCGGCAACCGCGCCGATCAATCCCGACAGTGTGTAGGTGCGCACGCCGGCGGTCCGGCTGCCGGACGGCGCGTCGCGCTCGCGCCAGCCACGCTCGATGCCAATCAGCAGCCCGATCGCGAGCGCCGTGAGGAAACGGAACAATAGCGTGTTGGTCAGGTCGCCTTCCATTTAGCCACTCTTCGGGTCGTATGCGGAACACGGTTGACCTTATCAACATTGCGATCTGTCAGTTCGCGCCGGGCAAGCGCATTTTGGACAAGTCTCGACTTCCTGATCTGCTCTCGTCGGGCATTCGAGTGCATATTTGAAGCGTTTGACCCTCATGCGAAGCCGGCGCGGTCATCGGCGGCAGCCTCGATGCGGATATATCGGCGTCCAGCCCACAGCCGGCTCGAGCTTCGTCTATTCGAGGGTCTTCAGGTACGTCAGCAGGTCGCCGATCTGGTCCGGATCGAGCTGGAAGGCGGACATGGTGGGATGTCCAGTCGAGATGCCCTCGGCGAGCGCCTCTGCAAGGGTCTCGATCGGATAACGCTTGTGCAGCGTCCGGAATGGCGGCGCAATCTTGAGCGGGCTCGGCGAAACCTTGTCGATCGAATGACACCTCGCGCAATTGTTCAGCGCGAAGGTTCTACCGCGCTGTTCTTGAGGCGAAGCCGCCGCTGCCGGCGTCAAGGTGATGAGCGTAAGTGCCAGCGGCACCAGAAATCGTCCGATCATTGCGGCATCCACTCCATGGAGAATCCGGCTTCTCAGTGCGGAGCCGCACAATGAAGGATCAATCGTCAAGGCATTTGATCTGGATCAATCAGCTGGCGCTGGATCCGCTAGAATGAATCACATCTCCGAGTCCTGGTCCAACCTGCCATGACCAAGGAGATATGAAGGTCGATCGGGCGCTCGAATGGGCAGTGGCAAATGATACGCACCATCTCTCCGAATCCAAATCGCGGCACTTTTGGCCGCTGCTCGGCCTGTAATGTGCGGTCGTTGAGCATCTGCGGCGCGCTCGACCAAAACGATCTCGTGGAGTTCGAGCGAATCGTCCGCCACATTCATTTGGCGCCCAATGAGGCGCTCTTCACCGCAGGCCAGGTCGCCAGTTCGGTTCACAATCTGACCGCGGGTGTTGCGCGTCTGTACAAGCTGCTACCCGACGGGCGGCGGCAGGTGATTGGCTTCGCGCTGCCGGGCGATTTTCTCGGCACCATGCCGTCCGATCGCTACAGTTTTTCGGCGGACGCGATCGATGCCGTTTCGATGTGTCGTTTCCCCGTGGACGTCTTTAGGCACTTCATCGAGCAGCGGCCGCACTTCCTGCTCCGGATCAACGAGTTCGCGGCGCGCGAGCTGATGCTGGCGCAGGAGCAAATGTTGCTGCTGGGGCGGCGTACGGCAGAAGAGAAGGTTGCGGCCTTTCTGGTCGGCTGGCGGGCGCGACTGGCCCATATCGGCGACGAACGGCAGACCATCTCTTTACCGATGAGCCGGCAAGACATCGCGGATTACCTCGGGCTGACCATCGAGACGGTGAGCCGGACATTGACCCGGTTCGAGCGCGAAAAAATGCTTGTTATCGTCAGTGGAGGCGTTCGCCTGCTCGACTCGACGCGCGCCGAGGCCATGGCCGCGGCGTGAAGGCATTCTACACAGCAACTCCTGTTGGATTGATTCAGGTCAAAGATGATTCCCTCCGAACAGGCATCATTCCTCCATCACAAGGAGGTCACCCATGCCCGTCGATTCGATGCTCGTTGCCGCAAGTGTAACCATGATGTTCGTCGTCTTTGCCGCCGTCCTGGCGTGGGGTGATTCGCAGACCCGTACGAAACATTCGGCCCAACAAGCGAACGCAAAACGCCGGCCTTGATCCGAGGCATTTCGCGTTCAGACTTGTCTGCCAGCCTGAGGGAGCGCTGCCGTGAACGATATCGTACGCCGTTACGCCCGAATGCAGGTGCCGCGATATACGTCCTATCCGACGGCGGCCGAGTTCACGCCTGCGGTGGGGTGCGCCGACCAGCGCCGGTGGCTGCGCGATCTGGATATGGCCGAGGCCGTCTCGGTCTATCTGCATGTGCCGTATTGCCGCGAACTCTGCCTCTATTGCGGTTGCAATACCAAGAGAGCGCTACGCGACGACGTCATTGGTGCCTATCGAACGGCGCTGGAGCGCGAGATTGCGCTGGTCAGCGACAGTCTGCCGGCATCGCTTCGTATTGCCGGGCTGCACTGGGGTGGGGGAACGCCCAGCATCCTGGGGGCCGACGGACTTGCGTCCGTGATGGCCGTCCTGCGCCGATATTTCGTTTTTGAACCCGGTTTCGAGCACGCCATCGAGCTCGACCCCCGCTACGTGACGTCGTTGCTGGCGGCCAGCTTGAATGAGCTTGGTGTCAACCGCGCCAGTCTGGGCGTGCAGGACGTCAATCCAAGGGTGCAGGTGGCGATCGGCCGGTGGCAGCCGATGCAGGATGTTGCCGCGGCCGTTCTGCGGCTGCGGGCTGCCGGTATCGGCAATTTGAATTTCGACCTGATCTACGGCTTGCCGCTGCAGACGGTCACTTCGCTGCGCAAGACCTGCGAAATCGTCGCGATGCTCTCGCCGGACCGCATCGCCTGCTACGGCTACGCACATATGCCGCGCCTCAAGGCCAATCAGCGGCTTATCGATGAGAAGACGCTCCCCGGCGTGGAGGAGCGTACTGACCAGGCCGGGGCCATCGCCGAGGAACTCCAGCGCCACGGTTTTCTGAGGATCGGCATTGATCACTTTGCAAGGCCGGACGACGCGTTAACGCGGGCCGCGATGTCAGGTCGGCTGCATCGCAATTTCCAGGGCTATACCGACGACAGCAGGGAGACTCTGATCGGCTTCGGCGCGTCTTCGATCTCGCGGTTCAGGGACGGATACGTCCAGAACCTCTCCGACGTTCCAAGCTATGTTCGCGCAATTACGGATGGCCGCCTGGCGGCGGCGCGCGGATGCCGGCTCGATGCTGCAGAAAAGCAGCGCGCCCGTACCATCGAGAGCCTGATGTGTGCGTTTCAGGCCGACCTCGACGTCACCGCGCCGGATATGGAGCTTACCGAAGAACTGGCCTTGCTGCAGCCCTTGATCAAGGACGGCTTGGTGCGTGTCGAAGGCCGCGTTGTGACCGCCACCGATGCTGGCTGTCAGGTGGTGCGGGTGATTGCGGCGGCATTCGATCCCCACACGCGTACTGATCCGGCACGATTCAGCAAGGCCGTCTAGCGCAGCTTCTCAACTTGATTCAGGTCAAGGCGGATATCTCTGGATATTGCTTGGATGCCAGCTTCATCTTGCGAGACTCACACGTGCATATTTTTTCAGGCGTTGCAGGAAGATGGCCGGCTGGTGTCGCCCTGGTGCGATGGCTGAAAACCGCCTTCACCGGACGTGCGCGCAAGGACAAGCTACACGGGGTGAAGCGGGCGGAGTTCGAGCAGATTGCGCAAGATCTCAATCTCTCTCCCCCGGAGCTTTACGGGCTATTGACCGGACGCCGGCTTTCTGCCGACTCTCTGGAAGAATGCCTGGCAGCGGAGTTCGAAGCATCCCCGCAGCTTGCGAAGCGTCTGCGCGCGATCGAACGGCAGCATCGGGCGGCCAGAACACGAGCATCCCTGCCGATCGGCCCCTCGTGCTGCTGAGTGCCAACAAGCCGTTTTCCCCAACGTTCGCAAATTTGCGCGAGTTTGACCTCGATCAATTCTGAGATGCCGAAGGTGTGATCATTCGGGACTGACCTTTGCAGAAGAGAAGCCCGCTCATGATCCAGTCTCAATCCGCAAAATCGATGACACACGGCGAAGCCGGCCTGACGCTGGTGTTTGCCGCGACCGCGTTTCTCTGCCTGTTCGCCGCGGCCAAGGCGCTGGATACGCCGTTCGCCTTCCACATGTCGCTGGCGTGCGCCGCCAGCCTGTGGGCCGTCCTTGCCATCGTGAACCGGTACTACGATCGCCCCGCGGTGCTGCCGCCCAGGGAAATCAACGGACGGCCCAATTACAATATGGGGCCAGTCAAATTTTCAGCCGTGATGGCGATGTTCTGGGGCATCGCCGGATTTGCGGTCGGGCTGCTGATCGCCTCGCAGCTTGCCTGGCCGGCGCTCAATTTCGACCTGCCATGGACCAGCTTCGGCCGCCTGCGGCCGCTGCATACCTCGGCGGTGATTTTCGCGTTCGGCGGCAATGTACTGATCGCAACCTCGTTCTATGTCGTGCAGAAGACCTGCCGCGCGCGTCTCGCCGGCGATCTCGCGCCGTGGTTTGTCGTGATCGGCTACAACTTCTTCATCCTGATCGCAGGCACCGGCTATCTGCTCGGCGTCACCCAATCCAAGGAATATGCCGAACCGGAATGGTACGCGGACCTGTGGCTGACGATCGTCTGGGTGGCGTATCTGCTGGTCTTCCTGATGACCATTATCAAGCGCAAGGAACCGCACATCTTCGTCGCCAACTGGTTCTATCTCGCCTTCATCGTCACCATCGCCGTGCTGCATCTCGGAAATAATCCGGCGCTGCCAGTATCCGTATGGGGCTCAAAATCGTATATCGCCTGGGGTGGCGTGCAGGATGCCATGTTCCAGTGGTGGTACGGCCACAACGCGGTCGGGTTTTTCCTGACGGCCGGCTTCCTTGCCATCATGTACTATTTCATTCCGAAGCGTGCCGAGCGGCCGGTCTATTCCTATCGGCTGTCGATCATTCACTTCTGGGCAATCATCTTCCTCTACATTTGGGCCGGGCCGCACCATCTGCACTACACGGCGTTGCCGGATTGGGCGCAGACACTGGGCATGACGTTCTCGATCATGCTGTGGATGCCGTCCTGGGGCGGCATGATCAACGGCCTCATGACGCTGTCGGGCGCCTGGGACAAGCTGCGCACCGATCCCGTGCTGCGTATGCTGGTCGTATCCGTCGCATTCTACGGGATGGCGACGTTCGAAGGTCCGCTGATGTCGATCAAGGTGGTGAATTCACTCAGCCACTATACCGACTGGACCATCGGCCACGTTCATTCCGGTGCTCTCGGCTGGGTCGGCTTCGTATCGTTCGGTGCGCTGTACTGCCTGATCCCCTGGTTGTGGGATCGCAAGGGCCTTTACAGTCTCAAGCTCGTCAACTGGCACTTCTGGATCGCGACCATCGGCATCGTGCTCTACATCTCCTCGATGTGGGTCTCGGGAATCCTGCAGGGCCTGATGTGGCGCGCCTACACCTCGCTCGGCTTCCTCGAATATTCCTTTATCGAGTCCATCGAGGCGATGCATCCCTTCTACGCGATCCGAGCCGCAGGCGGGGCGTTGTTCCTGATCGGCGCATTGATCATGGCTTTTAATCTCTGGATGACGGTGCGCGTCGGCGAAGCGGAAGTGCAATCGCCCGTCGCTCTTCAGCCGGCGGAATGAGGAGCGACTAGATGTCATTCTGGAGCAGACACCAGACTTTCGAGAGGAACTCGATCGTCCTAATCGGTGGAATTCTGGTGGTGATCGCGATCGGCGGTCTCGTCGAGATCACCCCGCTGTTCTATCTCAAGAGCACTATCGAGGCGGTCGATGGCGTCAGGCCATATACGCCGCTGGAGCTCGCCGGCCGCAACGTCTACGTCCGCGAGGGCTGCTATCTCTGCCACTCGCAGATGGTCCGCCCGTTGCGGGATGAGGTCGAACGCTACGGCCATTATTCGCTCGCGGCCGAGAGCATGTACGACCATCCGTTCCAGTGGGGATCGAAACGCACCGGTCCGGATCTGGCGCGTGTCGGCGCCAAATATTCCGATGAATGGCACGTCACCCATCTGATCAATCCGCGCGCGATCGTGCCGCAGTCGGTGATGCCAGGTTATGCATTCCTCGCCGAGACCGAAATCGATGTCGCGGGCATGGCAGATCATCTGCGCACCAGCCGCACGGTCGGCGTCCCTTATTCGGACGACCAGGTCGCCAACGCAGCCAATGATCTGAAGGCGCAAGCCGACTCCGACAATGCCGGTGTGGATGCGTTCACCAAACGATACCCGAAGGCGGTTGCCCGGAACTTCGACGGCAAGCCGGGCACGCCTACCGAGATGGACGCGCTGGTCGCATACCTGCAGATGCTCGGCACGCTGGTCGATTTCAAGCTCTACAACGAAAAAGCCAATCTTCGCTGAGCCAATCCTCGCCGAGAAAGTAGAACGATGAAAGCCATCCTAACGGTCCAGAACATCACATCCGATTTCGTCACGAGCTTCTGGACGCCGCTCTTTGTCGGAATCTTCATTGCCATCGTGACCTACGCACTCTGGCCGCGCAACAAGGCGGCGTTCGACGAGGCGGCGAAAATGCCGTTGCGGGAGGAGTGACGGGATCATGACCGAGCACAGCGATTTCGACAAAGTCTCCGGCAAGACCACCACCGGACACGAGTGGGACGGCATCAAGGAATTGAATACGCCGCTGCCGCGCTGGTGGGTGATTACGTTTTACCTGACCATCGTGTGGGCGGTCGGCTACTGGATCGTGTACCCGGCGTGGCCGATGCTGTGGAGCCATACCACCGGCATTCTGAACTATTCCTCCCGCGCGGACGTTGCCGTCGAGCTCGCTAATCTGGAAAAGATACGCGGCGACAAGATGGTCGTCCTCGGCGCTGCACCGCTGGCGGAGATCGAGAAAGACCCGGCGTTGCTGGCGTTGGCGCGGGCCCGCGGCAAGACGGTTTTTGGCGACAATTGCGCGCCATGCCATGGCAGCGGCGGGGCCGGCGCCAAGGGGTATCCCAACCTGAACGATGACGAATGGCTGTGGGGCGGGTCGCTCGACCAGATTATGCAGACAATCCAGTTCGGCGTCCGCTCCGGGCATGCAAAGGCCCACGAGAGCGCCATGCTGGCTTTTGGCAAGGAGGGCGTCCTCAAGAAGGATCAGATCGTCACCGTCGCCAATTACGTCCGCTCGCTGTCGGGTCTGCCGACCAGCGCCGGCTATGACGCCTCGGCGGGGGCGAAAATCTTCTCGCATAACTGCACGTCGTGCCATGGCGACGCCGGCAACGGCAACCAGGAACTCGGTGCACCTGATCTTACCGACAAGATCTGGCTCTACGGATCGGACGAGGCGACGCTGGTCGAGACTATTGCCAACGGCCGCGCCGGCGTCATGCCCGCCTGGGTCGGTCGTCTCGATCCCTCCACGATCAAGGCACTTGCCGTCTACGTCCACTCGCTCGGCGGGGGTAAGTAACCGCGGGCCGGGGATGTTGGGCGTTGTTTGAGGTGGATCAATCGCGGTTGCGGAGGCGGGCCTACAGTCCGCGCCCGACATGAGATTAACAGCAGCGATGAACAAGCCCGTGAACCCAACCGACCTGCTGCTTGAAGACGATGGGCCGCTTTATGTAGCCCAGAAGAAAGTATTTCCGCAGAGCGTTTCGGGGACCTATCGCCGGATCAAATGGGGCCTGATGGCGTTTTGCCTCGGCGTCTATTACTGGCTGCCGTTCGTGCGGTGGAATCGCGGCCTCGGTGCGCCTGACCAGGCGGTCCTCGTCGATCTGCCGAACAGTCGCTTCTATTTCTTCTTCATCGAGCTGTGGCCGCAGGAAGTCTACTATTTCACCGGACTCCTGATTGTCGCTGCCATCACCCTGTTTCTGATGAATTCGGTCGGTGGCCGCATCTGGTGCGGATATCTCTGTCCGCAAACCGTGTGGACGGACCTGTTCTACGCCGTCGAGCGGCTGGTCGAGGGCGACCGCCGCGAGCGCATGCGCAAGGATGCCGCGCGCGGCACGATGAAGCTGCAGCGCTTTTCCGAACTACTTCTGAAGCACTCGATCTGGCTGATGATCGCGTGGTGGACCGGCGGCGCCTGGGTGCTCTATTTCAACGATGCGCCGACACTGGTGAAGCAGCTGGTGACGTTCCAGGCGCCGATGCTGGCCTATATCTGGATCGCGATCTTAACGGCGACGACCTATGTGCTCGCCGGCTTCATGCGCGAGCAGGTCTGCGTCTATATGTGCCCATGGCCGCGTATTCAGGCGGCACTCACCGACGAATGGGCGCTCAACGTCACCTACAAATACGACCGCGGTGAAAAGCGAACGTCGCTGAAGAAGGCGAACGAGCTGCGGGCACTTGGCGAGCCGGTCGGTGACTGCATCGATTGCTACCAATGCATCGCCGTGTGCCCGACCGGCATAGATATCCGCGACGGCGCGCAGCTCGATTGCATTCAGTGCGGCCTGTGCATCGACGCCTGCGACACCGTGATGACCAAGATCGGCCGGGAAACCCGCCTGATCGGATATGACAACGATATCAATATCCACCGCCGTCAGGCTGGCAAGCCGCCAGTCTACCGCGTCGTGCGGCCGCGTACCATCGTTTACGTAGCCATGATCGTCGGCGTTGGCGCGCTCATGCTGTATGCGCTGCTGACGCGGTCGCTGCTCGACGTCAACGTGCTGCACGACCGCAATCCAGTCGCGGTGAAGCTGAGCGACGGGTCGATCCGCAACGCGTATACCGCCCGCCTGTTGAACAAGCGTGGCTTCGATCGCGTCATCGCGATCGATATCGACGGCCCGGTCAATGCAACGCTTCATATCGTCGGCGTCGATTCCGTCACGCCGGACCGGCCGATGATCGTGCTGGGGCGCGACCAGACCACCGAGTTGCGGTTGCTGGTGACAGCGCCTGCCGCGAACAATTCAGAGAAGTCGGTTCCGGTGCATTTCCGCGTCACCGATATCGGCCTCGGCGAAGTGGCATCCGCCATCGATAATTTCGTGACGCCATGAAATCCGGGAGAGATGTCACATGAGCAAGTCGCAGGCACCGAACCCTTTGACCGGACGCAAGGTGTTATTCATGTTGGTCGCGTTCTTCGGCGTCGTGATCGGGGTCAACCTCGTCATGATGCGGTTTGCCATCCAGACGCTGCCCGGCACTGAGGTTGACAGCGCCTATAGCGCAAGCCTCGCCTATGAGAAGCAGATCACGGCGGCCCGCGATCAGAACGCGCGCAACTGGAAGGTCGATGCACATGTCGAGCGCAGCGGGCAGGGCGGCGCGACGCTGCAGGTCGAGGCGCGCGATAGCAGCGGCCGACCGATGTCGGGGCTGAAGTTTCAGGGGCGATTCGAGCGGCCCACCGACCGGCGTGCCGATTTGCCGGTAGTCCTCGCCGAAGTGGGGATCGGCATCTATCGCGGCAGCGCGCTGGCGATTGCGCCGGGCCAATGGGACCTGGTGCTCGAGGGTGTTTCGGCAGGGCAGCGGTTGTTCCTGTCGAAGAACCGCGTTCTGTTGAACTAGGAAGACAACATCATGCAGGCAACGCGCGATTTTTCACACTATGTCAAGAACTTCGGTTCGGGATTGGCGCATATCGATCTCGCGGTCGAGGGCGTCAGTTGCGCCGGGTGCATGTCCAAGATCGAGCGCGGCCTTTCGGCGCTTCCGGACGTGACGCTCGCACGGGTCAATCTGACCGACCGTCGTGTGGCGCTGGAATGGAAGGAGGGCGCGCTTGATCCGGCCCGCTTCATCGATCGGCTGGCGGAGCTTGGTTACAAGGCCTATCCGTTCGAGCCGGTTCGCGCCGAGGCCGTGGAGACCGAACAGGCAAGCTTCCTGCTGCGATGCCTTGGCGTCGCCGCCTTTGGGGCAATGAACGTGATGATGCTGTCGGTTCCCGTATGGTCCGGTAATGTGACAGATATGATCCCGGAACAGCGCGATTTCTTTCACTGGCTGTCCGCCCTGATTGCATTGCCGGCGGTGACCTATTCGGGGCAGCCGTTCTTCAGATCCGCTTTACGCGCCTTGCGGGCGCGCCGCACTAACATGGATGTTCCCATCAGCGTCGGCATCGTGCTGGCGCTTGCAATGTCGGTGGTCGAAACCATTCACCACGCCGAGCATGCCTATTTCGACGCGGCGCTGATGCTGCTCGCCTTTTTGCTGGCCGGCCGCTACCTGGACCAGAGCATGCGCCGCAAGACGCGCGCGGTCGCCGGAAACCTGGCCGCCCTGAAGGCCGAGACGGCGACGAAATTTATCGGCGCTGACGAGATCAGCGAAGTGCCGATCGCCGCGGTGCAGGCGGGAGACATCGTCTTGTTGCGGCCCGGTGAGCGCTCGGCCGTCGACGGCTCCGTGATCGAGGGACAGTCCAAGATCGACCAGAGCCTGATTACCGGCGAAACGTTGCCCGTGAAGGCCGTGCCGGGCACAGCGGTCTATGCGGGCACGCTCAATCTATCTGGCGCGTTGCGAGTGCGAGTGGCGGCAGCATGCGAGGGCACGCTGTTGGCGGAGATCAGCCGACTGCTCGACAATGCCGTGCAGGCGCGATCGCGATACGTGCAACTCGCCGACCGGGCGTCGCGGCTCTACGCTCCCGTCGTGCATGCGGCGGCACTCCTGACCATGTTGGGTTGGGTGGCGTTCGGTGCGAGTTGGCACGATGCCATCGTCACGGCAATTGCGGTTCTCATCATCACCTGCCCCTGTGCACTGGGATTGGCGATACCGGCGGTGCAGACCGTGGTTTCGGGCGCCTTGTTCCGCTCCGGCGTGCTGCTCAATTCCGGCGATGCGATCGAGCGGCTGGCCGAAGTCGACAGGGTCGTGTTCGACAAGACGGGCACATTGACCTTGCCCGAACTCGATGTCGCGAACGCCGTTGAAATTCCGGACGCGGTCTTCGATCTGGCCGGCCGGCTTGCGCTTGCCAGCCATCATCCCGTCGCCGCTGCGGTAGCCCGCGCGGCCAAGGCAAAAGCACCGTTGGCCGCTGTCGAAGAGATAGCCGGTCAGGGCGTGCATGGCTTTGTTGACGGACTCGAAGTCAGACTTGGCAGGCCGTCGTTCTGCGGCGCGGATCAGCTCGCAAACGCCATCCTGTGTAGGGATCCCGAGGCATCGGTCGTCGCATTCCGCCACGGCAAGGTGCGTCATGTCTTTGCGGTGCGCCAGCGGCTGCGTCCGGACGCAGGCAGTGCCGTCGCAGCCCTTGTGCGAGGTGGTATCGCCGTCGAGATTCTCTCCGGCGATCGTGAGCCTGCGGTGCGCCACGCTGCCCAGTCGCTCGGAATTCATGAGTGGCGCGCGGGTCTGACCCCTGCCGATAAAATTGCCCGCATCGATGAGCTGAAACGGCAAGGCGTCAAGGTCATGATGGTAGGCGACGGCATGAACGATGCGCCGGCGCTGGCGGCTGCCCATGTTTCGATGTCGCCGGTGAGCGCCACCCATTTGAGCCAGGCGACGGCCGATCTGGTATTCCTTGGCGACCGCCTGGCGCCCGTGGTGGCTGCCATCGGCTTCTCGCGGAAAGCGTTGCGGCTGATGCGACAGAATCTGTGGCTGGCGGCCGGATACAATCTGTTGGCTGTGCCTTTGGCAATTGCAGGGTTGGCAACGCCGCTGGTGGCGGCGGCAGCCATGTCGGGTTCGTCGCTGCTGGTGATTTTGAACGCCCTGCGCGCGCATCGCGGTGTCCGGGAGTTGAACTGATGGAAGTCCTGGTTTTCCTCGTTCCGCTGGCGTTGTTGCTCGGCCTGCTCGGCCTGGTGGGATTTCTCTGGTCACTTGAGGACGGCCAGTACGACGATCTAGAAGGGGCAGGGTGGCGAGCGATTGCCGATGATGAACCCGTTCGACAAAACCCGACTCCTTGAACTGCTGATGTCGGCGCAGGCCCGCGTCCAACCGAGACGACCACGACAAGCGTCAGGAGTGCTGCCCCTTCGTCGCCTGTGGAGCCCTAGTATCAAGCGACAAAACGACATTTCAGGGGGCCGCTTTTGCGCAAAGCGGACAGCCCGCCAAATGCCGACTTCCGCTAAGTGCCAATCGGACGTCTTTCGGCTGTAGCAACGCTTATTCTCGACGTTGGGGCTTCGCCGCAATCTCATATCGGCAGGCTCCGGAAATTGAAATTCCCACCTTATTCCGACTTAGATTTGATCTGCCGCAAAAGCTGATACGGCGTGAGAGATAATACTTATCTTGGAGTTCACTATACGGAGCGCTGCCATGATTATTGAGCGCTTAAGCCAGGAGCATCGCAACATTGAGAAGCTACTCGCTATCCTTGAGCGGGAACTTGAGGTTTTCAACCACGGCGACCGTCCCGACTTTAAGGTTATTCGCGCAGTTATTAGCTATTTCGAACTTTACCCGGAGGTTTACCACCATCCCCAGGAAGACGTCGTCTTTGCCAAGCTAAGAACGCGCGATCCGGCTGCGGCTGCGAAAGTCGGTGATCTCGCTCGCGAACACCAAAGAGGGGCCGAACGTTTACGCCGGGTAGTTCATGCGGTCGACAGTGTTCTCGCGGGCCGTGAAATCCTTCAAACCATCGTTCGCGATTTCATAGAGTGCGAGCGGTACCACATCATGATGGAAGATCGAGATTTTTTTCCTGCCGCCCTAAAGGCGTTAGAGCCTCAAGATTGGACGGAGATCGCTTCGGCCTTGACCAATCCTGAGGATCCGCTGTTCAGCGAGGCAGCCGAAGATACGTTCGACGCGCTACGAGCGCGTATCTTGCAGTTGGAACAAGAGGCCGAAGCCGAACGACACTAGTCGAGCTCCCACATTGCGCTCGCGATGCACGGCTCGCTCTGATGCGATTTTGAGTTGTTCGGATCGCTTCGTTCTCCATTGGATGGTTTCTAGTTGGGCGCCGAACCGCAATCAGACAGTCGCGGCACCATTGGTACACAAAAGCGGACACACGCCGCCGGTTTGTGCCAATAAGCGGCATCGTGGGCTGGGCTTGGTATCAACCCAACTGAAACGGTCAACAAAAGTAACCCCCCGTAGGGGACACTGAGCGGAGTGCTTATACTGAGCTTCGGAGTGGGCCGAAACCTCCCTTAACGGTGGATGCGACGAATGACCAACGACCAAAGTCACAAAGTGCATCTAAGTCCCGAAGACCAGGAGCGGTTGCGGGAACTTCGGGCGCAAAAGCCAGCCCGGAACGCACCCAAGCCCACACTGACGCGGGGCGCGATGCTTGCCGACCGCGTTGCCGAAACAGTTGGTTCTTGGCGTTTCATTATCATCCAAAGCGTCCTACTTGGCATTTGGATCATTCTTAACATGATGGCGTTCATCAACCATTGGGATCCTTACCCCTTCATCCTGCTGAACCTCGTTCTTTCCTTCCAATCAGCTTATGCAGCGCCCATCATCATGATGAGCCAGAACCGTCAATCCGAGATTGACCGCAGGCACGCAGAACACGACTACCGAATAAATGTGAAGGCTGAACTCGAAATCGAATTGCTGCACAACAAGATTGACGCCTTGCGTGAGCAAGAAATCTTGCAGCTACTCAACATCATTCAACGTTTGTCCGCGCACCTTGCGCCCGAGCTTGTCGCGGCTATCGAGGCCGAAACGGTTCCGCATAAGACCTAGGTGGTCTTGCTAATCGCTGGACCGTCAGTTGAGCTACGCTCGTTACTTGCTGTCCAGCGCATCGCTGCTTCTAACGGTTTGGTGCAATACTCGCGACATGACAGTGAATGTTCGTCAAAAGGCGCGACTTCAGGAATGGGTCAAAGGCTGACTCAGCTCGAATGTCCGCTACTTGGGCGGCGACGGCTAAGTGCTAGAAGCGGAAACCACTACGAGAGATGCGCTCCCGTTTTTCGGCGTCCCGCCGTACGTACCTCGCGCCCCAACCCAGACCGAGCATGGCAGCCACGAGGGAGCTCGAAAGCACGCCTAGTTTCGCCGAAGCCAATAGTCTCTCGTCGGAGAAGGCGAGCATTGCGATGAAGATGGACATTGTGAAGCCGATTCCGGCTAGCAGGCCTACGAGGCAGACGCCGCCCCACGAAACGCCCGGTGCCAGCCGACACCAGCCCAGCCGCACCGCAAGCCAAGTCGCACCGATTACACCGATTGGCTTCCCAGCAACAAGAGCAAATCCCACGCCCAGCATGACGAGGTGCTCCTCGGCAGAGAGATCAATGCCCGTGAAGGTAACGCCAGCATTCGCTAGGGCGAACAGAGGCATAATGCCGTAGGCCACCCAGGGATGCAGCGCTATCTGTACGCGCACCACGGGCGGCAACATTTCACGATTGGCTACGCGAAGCTGCCGCAATGGCGATTCGAGACGATGCGTATCTTTGTTCGAGACTGCATCAAAGCTTCGCAGTTCGTCGGCAATACGCGACACCACTTTCAACGGATGCTCCCGCATGGGGATCGGTAGCACGGGGGTCATCAAGCCGAGCACTACGCCGGCAAGGGTTGGGTGAGCACCCGTCATCAGAAAACCGATCCATACGAGCGCGGCGGGCAGAGTATACGCGAGCGCTAAACCAATCCCGATCCGCTGAAATCCTAGAACCATTAAGATGCCAAGTGACACAACGACGAAACCACTGAATTGAAGTCCGCCTGAGTAAAAGAAGGCGATGATCAGCACCGCAATAACGTCGTCTATGATGGCTAAGGCCAACAGAAAGGCTCTCACATTGACCGGAACGGATCGCCCCAGCAATGCAAGCACACAAACGGCGAAGGCAATGTCTGTCGCGGTTGGGATCGCCCAGCCCCGGCCTCGAACTAGATCGATGTTGAAGCTCAGGTAAATAAGAGCAGGCGCGATAACGCCCCCGGCTGCGGCGACGATAGGGAGCGATGCCTGATCGAGCCTGCTTAGCGCGCCTTCATGAATTTCTCGCCGAATCTCCATTCCCACGACAAGGAAGAAAACGGTCATGAGCGCGTCGTTGATCCAGAAGTGCAAAGACCGGGAAAAGATGAACTCGCCAAGCCCGATCGAAAGTGGCAGGTGCCAAAGGGCATGATAGCTGTGGGAAAAGGGAGAATTCGCCCAGGTCAGTGCGGAGGCCGCGGCAATCAGGAGCACGCCGCCGCTGACGGCCTCGACGTGCAAGAAACGCTGAAGGGTGGTGAAGGCGCGTTCGGCGAGGAATTGGGCTCGCGGCAGGTCTGCAGATGAAGGATGATCCATTGGGCGCGCACGCTTTCCGCGTGGCGGCCCGACCATCGCTTGACCTGTCACTGCTGCAAGCAGCGAACACCCGAAAGGTCGTTCTACACGGCAACGGAAAGATGGCAACCTTATTCAAAGGTGTACGTGCACTCACAAATGTCCGAGTTGAGTCAAAAACGGCCCAGAGGGAACGTCTGGTGCTGGCGGCGAGTTCAACCGATCGCTGCAACACATTCTCAGTACCGCTTAACCTCGAAGCGCCTGTGGAAAGTTCCACCCACGCAGCATTCAGCGATTACCGCTTCTTCGTAAAGATCGAGCAACTCTGAAAGGCGTCGCTCTTTACAGGCGTCGATCCAATCAACGACTATTCCGATCGCGTCGAAGCCGCCTTGGCCCTGCGCCATTCCACCTCGCTTAGGCCCCGCTGCGGAAGAGGGCCATCACAGTGAACGACGGATGAACCGTTCATTTAGCTGGTATTCGGTTAGTCAATCAGAACGGAGGAACTTCATGGCCGATCAGCACCAAGTCAACACGATTATTGCCACCGCCATCTGCGAATGTCGCAAGGACCATCCAGATCAGATTGATCCCGAGGAAGCCAAGCACATGGCGAAGTGCATCGTTGCTGCGCTGGCAGATGCCGGCCTCGCGATAGTTCGTCATGATCACATTCCCTCTTTATGAGTTCGGTGGGGCGAGGCTTAAGGGAACCTGCCAAGGCAATGATGAGTTGAAGCTCCATGACCACTGCAGACCCTCCTTCCTCCATGGGAAGCGCCGAGCGCCGAATCGAGCACGCGACGGATGAAATCCGCAGCATGTCGCAGGACCTCGCCGACGAGGTCGCGCCGCGACCAAGCTGGATCGACCAGATGCGCGCATTAACGCGCGAGGCGCCTATTCATTCGCTGGCGATTGCATTCTTGCTCGGCTTAATCGTCACCCGTTGGTGACTGTAAACAAAGTTTGCTACGCATAGGAACGGGCAGCTAACTCGCCGGTAACTATGATGTGAGGCGATCCGCTCGCGTGATCACTCCGTTTCTCCGATCCTTCCGAACATCTCAGCCGAGAGCCCGTCGCGCGATGTCAAGTAGCGGCGCCGCAATTAGGGTGGCGGGGATTTCTCGACCGCCAAAGTCGAAAGCCCGGAAGGCAAGGAAGCCTTGCTCCCGGCCGGTCGCCTTCGAAAAGGAGCAGAAACGGCGCGAGCGCGCGAAGAAAGCTGTGGCTATCCAGGTCGAGGTGGCGGCTCTCGAGGAGAGATCGCGAACCGAAGACGTCCGCTGGAATTAGGAGGAGGAGCGATTGGAAGCCGCGCTGCGGCGCGCGCGGGGTTAGGTTGCCCTGAACCGCAAACAACCGACTTGCGGCGGTCTAAGCGGGTCACTCGGCGGGAACTCCGGGCAAGGTATCCACTATCGAGTCAAGGACTTGTGCGACGGCTTCAGCCGCTGCCTGACAAAATGATCGAGGCTTTCCGGCGGCTAACGTAGTTCGGCCCCGTAGTTTTGCGAGTTCGCGACAAATAGATCCCAATAGATCGAGACTTTTGCGTCCCCGTTTGGGAGGAGGGTGGATCCTTCTTACTCCGCTGCCCATCAAAATCGAAGCCATCTCGAACTCAAACGGTCGCTGCATCACGCGCAAAGTCGTTCGCTGTTGTTCGGAGGCTGTTGAGGCTCCCGTACTTCCAATCGACGTCAAATCGCATCAGCGGGCTTCCCAGGCCTCTCCAGCACACGATCGCGGCTGCCTATTGGCTTCGTCGCAATTGCTTTTAGATGTGAGAGCTGGGCAAGCGCTCGATGAAATCACTCGTCCGCGGCAAGATAGGTGGACGTGTTGCCCTCGCAGCCGACAGTTAGCGGCTTCTTGAGCATTCCGGTGAGCTCCGATGATTAGGGGCGCGCAAACCCAGTTCACCCACCGAGTTTTGTGCGTTAGACGCAATCGAAATATGTTGTCTATCTAGGACGCGTGAATTCTGAAGAAAGAGCGTCGAGACCTGCATTCAGTTTAGACTGATATCCATCGAAACGGGTAATCAAACGCACGTAGGTCGCCATCCGCATGCCCTTAGGACGTGGGGGGAGCACCCACTCGTCCGGATCAAGTCCGCCCAGCAGTCTCGCTTTGATTTTTGCTTTCCCTAGGTGGGCCCTGTCGATCCAGTTACCAAATTGGGTTACGTAAGCGACGTCATTTGCCCAAGCGTGTCTACTGCAGAATTGGGATGCACCGGCTGGTTTCCAAATAACTGAGGCGAGGCGACTCGTAACCGGGCAAACGAAATACCACTGCACACCCCCAAACCTTCTGGGTTGCCCGGTCAGGCGAATCTCCTGAAAGAATGATCCCATCCATACCTTTAGCCAACCGGTTTGGCCTTGGCTGAGGTCAGCACTGACGCAGCCGCTTGCCACGTGACCGAAGTGGGGATGAGTCCAGCAAAGGCTCCGTTCTGTGGTAACAAATCCTCGACGGATGAAGCCATTCGCTGCGAGCCAATTCAAGTCGAGGTACGGCCCCTCCTGCAAACAAACTCGCTTACGATTTCGAGACATAGTTGCTCCACGCCCTATTTCTATCGCGATGCTCGAAATCTCTGTGCCACTGAATCTCACCTGTGTATTCTATGGCCTGCTTCCATAGGTAGGCCCTTTCCCTCCCTCCGGTCTGACATGGACCGGTGGGCCGCTGACGATGCGGAGCCCATCACTGTGACGGACCAGGTACTCAATCCCTTTGGCTTTGCCCGCAACGTTGTCCCCGTTGCGCCTCCTGGGAGCTTTTTGCGGCGCTCCCGCATCGAATGTCGGTCCGGGTGGTCATCCCCGTTGGCGACAAACGATACCTCTCGACCGTCTCCCGGGGTTGCCAGGTTACCGTTTGGTCGCAGGTCGCAATGGGCGCAGCGTTGCCTGCACTGTTTGAGTTCCGCGTCCGGACTGGCCGGTGTAGCGCCAGGGCGCGCTGCCGCTTTGAGGTGCGGCGCCTTGCTGTCGTTTATCGCGGTTTAACCACCGGCGGCGGGAAAAGGCAGGATCAAAACCCGTCGCTATTCTTCGCGGGGTCATTTCCGAGACGATGGTGAATGGCGGGACCTCCGAGCACCATTCACAAGAGCGGCTACGGCAGACCGAACGCGGTTGCTGGTTGGAGCAGGCACGTCGTTGATTGGTGGCACTTGCAAGGAGCGGCTCAACTCGGGACCGCTGTCGCGGAAGCAATGGCGGATTGAAAGACACCGCTAAGAGGCAGAGCTACTTGTTGCGCGATTCATCGCGCGCTGACGGCAGGTTGCTGAGAAAGGATCTCAAATCCTCGGACAAGACAACCGTCCGCCGTCCCATTTTGACCGCACGCAGCGCTCCGGTCTTGATGAATTGATACGCCGTCGTGCGGCCGAAGTTTGCAGTCGCGCAAACCTCAGCAATCGAAAATGCCAACTTTTCGTTCATAAGCTCTCCCCTGACGTATGCCCCCACGTACGGGCGTGTCCACGGTTAGCTTGAAGAATGAAGAGCCCGAGCAGGAATAAAAGGGGGTGGGATTTTGTTTCCGCGTTCTAGATGAGCTGAATGCGTCGTTAAGCCGTCCCGGTGCCTATTGAGGGAGCGCGATTGAGATACATAAAAAGGTTATCTATCTGTTTCGCTAAGGCGTCTTGCTTCATATCGCTATACCGCTCGCCAAACGCAGGATCATCGATCATCAATTGGCGGATTTGTTTGAACCTCGATCGACCCTCAAGGTCTGAGACATTTTTGGTCGCAAGGTAGAGATCGCGTAGCAGCTGCAGGTAGCGTTCCGCCGTCCATTCTCGGCGGCGTCCGGCGGGTTTCGTTTCGAAATGAGATCGACTGAGATAGCTAATCAGAAGGTGCCAGTGTTCTGGTCTTTCGGGATCAAGCTCGAAATACCTGAATGCCTTGGCCAGGGCGGTTTCTTCTGGCCTTAGAAAGACAGCATCGGAAAGCGCTCGCGCTCTATTCAGAATCGGATCGGCGTTTAGCATGCCGACCGAATGGTTGCCCAAAATGCCCCCGGCTATCTCGACGCCCTCGGCTATTTTTCGGCTTTTCTCCTCGTCGAGGAGCGATTTTAATCGCTGTGCCACGCTGTCACGCTTCGATGACATTGGTCCGCCTCCATACAGACTTTGCTTAATCAGGCAGCATTCTGCTCGTTGGCTCGATTTAGTTCTCCGCCAATGTACTGAGCCCAATCGTTCATTAGAGAACGCCGTTTTTCCAGTTTTTCGCCCCTCTGGTAGGCCGCCGTAGTGTCATTCTTGTACTTATGAGCAAGCGCGGCTTCGCGAACACCGTCCGGGTAATCGGTGCATTCCTCAGCCCATGTCGCAAACGTTGCCCTAAACCCGTGAACCGTGACGTGACCGTAATTCATGCGTTTCAGAGCGGCGAGCATCGCCATATCCGAGAAAGGTTCACCCTCATCATTTGAAAAGATCAGCTCGCTCTGGCTTCCGTTACGCATCTTATCGAGGACCCCCAGCGCGGCATCGGAGAGTGGCACGCTGTGATTTTCGCCCATTTTCATGCGATCGCCCGGTATACGCCAAACGGCGTGCAGAACATCAATCTCCGACCAACGAGCACCGAGCACTTCATTTGTTCGACCGACCGTAAAAATGAGGAACTGCAGCGCAGAGGCCGCTGTCCCAGCGGCGCGGGCTAACTCTCTCAAAAACCCCGGAGCGTCCGCATAGGGCAGGGCGGGATGATGCCGCTGGGTTCGTTTCGGACGTTTCGGCAATTTTTCCCGCAGCTGTTTCGTCAACTCGGCGGGGTTCCGAAACTCCTTGTCATCGATATCGATGTTTTTCGCGATTACGGTCTCGATGCGGCCCCGAACCCTGTTTGCCGTTTCGGCCTTTTCGACCCAGATTGGCTGGAGAAGTTCAAAAATATGACTTGCCTTAATCTCGCTGATCTTGAGCGGTCCAATCGTGGGGTACGCGTATCGCTTGAGCGAGGATGGCCATTGCGCCCGGTGCTTTTTGCTCCAGCTCGACCAATTGTCCTCGATAAAACGTTCGGCACATTCTTGGAACGAGGGCGCCGCAGCCTCTCTTAGGACAGTCTTCGCATCTTCCCGGGCTGACCGCTTCGCCTGGACAATATCCAAGCCGGCACGCACCTGCTGGCGCGCCGCATCACGCTTGATCCGGGCTTCGCGGAGCGACACGTCGTTGAACGAGCCCAGACCGTGCCAGCGCTCTTTGCCGTTAATCCAGTAACGGAACGACCAATTCTTGGACTTCGGTCCCGCGATGACGAGATACAGCCCATCCCCGTCCGAATATTTTCCTGGCGCAACAAGTCGGGCGACATCAAGAGGTTTGAGCTTTCCTGCCAACGTTCTCTCCTAAAAATCGTCCGCCAAACTCACGGAAAAAACTACGAACATCGCGCCAATTTTGACGAACGCTGGTGAACTAGTAAATACACCAGCTGAGGTAACGCGCTGTTTTTATTGAGTCTTCCGAACAGTGGCGAACATGGGAGAACAATGTACTGGCGGAAGGGGTGGGATTCGAACCCACGGTACCCTTGCAGGCACGCCGGTTTTCAAGACCGGTGCCTTAAACCACTCGGCCACCCTTCCGTTGCTGCGGTATCAAGCACTTAGGGGGCAGGAGATCAAGAACGGTCTGTGAACAAGTCTTTCTGGGCCAATTTGGGGGCCAATCTCAGCGCCGATCGAGGAAGCCGGCCGCAAACTTCCCGATGGCATCCGCCAGATTGGCGTCGGCCGCCTTGGTCCGTTTGCGGTTGGCGTAGTTCCGGAGGACAACCGCCGGATCGTCGCCGATGCGCAGCGCCACGGTGTGGACCGGGATGCCAGCGTCGAGGAGGGCGGTGGTATCGATGCCCGAAAGTCGTGGAAGCGGGTGCTAGCGAAACCGATTACCCCGGTGCGGCGGGCAACCTTTGACCGAACAGGTCGACCGGTTGTCGCGCCTCACCTCGGCCGACTGGCAACCCCTCAAGGTCGAACTGACGTCACGGCACGTGCGCGTTATGGCGCTCGACCTGCCGACGTCAAGGACGATGGCGACGACGAGCGCCGACGAATTCACCAGCCGCATGTTCGAGGCCGTTAACGCGATTCTGCTCGACATGCTCGGCGCTTGCGCCCGCAAGGACTACGATGATCGCCGCCGCCGACAGGCGCAGGGTCAAGCCAAGGCGAAGGCCGACAAGGGCAGGCTGGAGGACACCGAGCGCAACGAAGACATCGGCGCCATGATCACCGCCGGGCAGTCCTGGAGTATGATCCAGCGCGCCACCAGATGCAGCCGCGCGACGATCGCGAAGATCAAGAAGCGTCTGCAGCCCGTCGCGGCCTGACGGCCGCCGGGCGGCTCAATGCAGGAGAGGGACCACCCCCACCGGGGACCTTCCACCGAGGTCGGGCGTTTTTATTCTCATCCGTTTCACGCTCATCCACGTAAAAACCTCCAAAAAGAAGCCGGAGAATTTTTCTGGACCAAGCTGTGAGCGTCTCGCCTTTCGAAAATATGTTAATGAGTTGGGTCGCTTCGGCCCTGAATTCGAAACTGGCTAAACATGCTTGATGTCTATCGGTTCGTGTTGGCGCTCCTTGTCGTACAGGGCCATCTGCTCGCCTGGGGCGCGCCGTGGTTAGCTTGGCAAGCGGTGTTTTCGTTCTACGTTCTCAGCGGCTTCCTGATGACTCTCGTTACTACACTTCTGCATCGACCGGCCCATCCAAAAACTGCGATCTCACGTTAAGCGACACCGCCCAATTCCGCAAAAGCAAACCACGCTCATCGCCCCTAGATAGGGCCTACGATGCTCAGCTCGCTGTATGAAAACGCCGGTCTAGCAAATCGACGGCAAGTCTCTAAGACGGAAATCGTCCGTGCCTTCCCAGCTCAGCCAAGTTTCGATGGCCCTGCGGGCGATCTTATCCGTCGATTGAGGGAAGTTGATGTCAACGTTCGCTTCCTTCTTGTGGTCAAGATCAATGTGGGATGATTGAATAATCTCGCGGAACTGCGGAGCTCCAAAAATGCGTATGATGAATTGCGCGTGAAGCCGGCCGGTGACGGGGCTCTCAAGCCGCAGCCGCAACGTGCTGCTCCGGCTTGACCAAGAAAGCTCACCGAAGCCGACAGGCTCTCTGCTCACCGAGATTTGGCTAGGCGCTCTCAGCACGCAGACGGGCTCTGACTTCGTCTCATCAGGTGCAGCTCGATTTCAACTCCCCAATTGAGAGTTTCGCGATACCTGAAGGGGTACGATGCGCCTGTATTTTCGTCGCGGTCGCTCGACTCGCTGCCTGTGAAGCCGATCGGGCGGGTTCATCTCTCATCAACGTCTAGCGGACAATGGCTCTGATCGACCTGCTGGTGGCGCGGCGCATCTACACCCTGTTCTTGTCTACCAATCAGGTTTTCGACGGCGGTACTCCCCATGTCGCCGCAGACGCACCGATGTCGCCTGTCAGCGAATATGGTCGACAGAAGGCTGAAACAGAAAGTTTGCTGCATAAGCGCGTGGCCGACGGTGCACCAATCGGAGTACTTCGTCTTGCCAAGGTGGTTTCACCCGGAATGGCGCTGCTGTCCACATGGACGCAGGAGCTAGCGCGTGGACGTGCGATTCGTGCCTTCAGCGACCTGACAATGGCACCCACACCGGTAGATCTGGTGGCGATATCGAGCGCTCGAATGATGGAGGAACGCTTGTCGGTCATCGCCCAGCTCACCGGGCCACGAGATGTCACTTACGTTGAGACCGCGCGCTTTCTCGCAAAGAAGAACGGCGTCGATCCGCGACTGGTAGAGGCGGTTAGCGCGCTCGAAAGCGGCATGCCCAGAGGCGCAACCCCAGGCAACACCACGCTCGGCAGTTCCTTAATCACAAAGCGATATGGTATTATTGTTCCTGATGCGCTGTGATCGACAAACTCTGATGATGTCTATGGAATCCGTAGTTGCCTGCCTCTCAATTTTGATCCCCAGAAAGCGAAGCCGGCAGCACCCTTGCGGCCGAGACGATGAAAGAATGTTCTGAAGGACGAAACATGGAATTCGTAGCTGAGCTTTGGCGATTTATGCGGTTCCGAAAGAAGTTTTGGCTGTTGCCGATCCTGATCATGATGGTCGTGCTTGGCGGACTTGTGGTGCTGACGAAAGGCTCCGCGATCGCGCCTTTTATTTATACTCTCTTCTAGATGGCGCATCTGTATCCTTGGGATTTTCACAAGCGGCCTTAGACAAGTTTTTCATTGGACTCTGCGGCCCGCCAGAGGCTGAGGGCAGGGTAGGATTCCCAAATCGGGGCGGCAGACGCCCAGGCTGCGCGCCTGGGTGCTGCGGCCCTGGGTACGATCAAAGCGGCTATTGGACAGTCAATAAATACGTGACGAGTACCGCGGCTGCCGTAAACGAGCAGAGCGCGGTGACAGGCGACATGCCGGCCAATATGCAGCGCGCGGCAGCGGCGTTGGCTTGAACGAAAGGATCGGCCATCGATTCCTGGTTTCCGATGATCGACCGGGCGAGAGTTGCTGCCAACGCCGCTCGCTCGCCGTCTCAATACTTGGCGACGACCGGACCGCTGCCGAACTTGTAGTTTACACCGACGCGTCCGACGTGATCGCGCAAGTCTGTGACCAGCGTGAGCGGTCCGAATCCAGGTTGAGTTACCGCGTAGGTGGCGCTGCCGAGATCGACGTAGAGATACTCGGCCTTGGCACTCCAGTTGCCGCCGAGCGCGGCCTCAATGCCGCCGCCGATGGTCCAGCCGGCTTTGCTGTCGCTGAAGTGCGTGGTCTGGTTCAGGGGCGGAACCTGCTGATTGATGGTGGTCTTGATCTCACCGAACGCAGCACCGCCTGTGACGTAGAACAGCGCGGGTCCGGCGGCATAGCCCAGCCGTCCGCGCGCCGTTGCGAGCCACGACAGCTCCTGGGTGAAATTCTGCGTCAGGGTGCCCAGCGTCGGCTGGCATAGTCTGCAGATCGTGTCCTTCTGGCCGCTCCACTGAAAGTCGCCTTCCAGACCCAGCACGACATTGCTGACCTGCCAATTGTAGCCAACCTGCGCGCCACCGACGACGCCGTCGGGCGCGATGGTGAGCTGATCATTGGGCAGTACAAAGGTCTGGACCGCTGCATTGCGGGCGACGCCATAGCCGACGTTGCCGCCGACGTAAGCGCCGGCCCAATTGTAGGCGAGCAGAGCGGGAGCTTTGGCGAACATAGGCGCAGCTGCCGGGGCCGGCGGGGCGCCAAATCTATAGTTCACGCCGACGCGTCCGACATGGTTGCGCACGTCGCTGGTGGCGACTTGCGTACCACCGCCGAAGGCGAGAGGGATGATCTGCGTGTTCGAAACACTGCCGAGATCGACATAGAGATATTCGACCTTGGCTGTCCAGTTGCCGGCCAGTACGGCCTCGATGCCGCCGCCGGCGGTCCATCCCGTCTTGCTATTGGTTGCGGTCGCCGACGGCGCTCCGAAGCAGCAATCCAGGGTCTGTCGGATTTCCCCATAAGCCGCGCCGCCGGTGGCGTAGAACAGGGCCGGTCCGGCCGCATATCCCAACCGCCCGCGCACGGTTCCGAACCACGGCATCTCCTGGGCGACACCACGACCAATAACGCCAGGAGGGAAACTGATGCAGTTAAAGCAATACGAATCCCGTTGGTCCGTCCACTGCCAGTCGGCTTCGGCGCCGAGCACCCAATTGCCTACTTGCCAATTATATCCGATCTGTAGGCCACCGAGCACGCCGCGCGGGGCGAGTGTTACCCTGTCGGTCGGAGGTGCGCCGAAGAACGGTTCGCTGGAATTGTGTCCGACTCCATATCCGAAATTGCCGCCAACATAGAAACCGGTCCAGCTGTAGACCGACGCGGCGATCGGAGCCTTTACCGGCCTTGCCGCGAGATCCGCCGCTTGAGCTGATGCAACCGTGGCGACCGCGATCACCAAACCAAGCAGCAGACGATTCATTCCCAGCATCCCTTAATCGTATGACCCGATTCACTCTATCAAATCGGGCGGACGCATGTGTGATCGCGCTGCAACACCTGAGCGGGAATCAATATTACTGTGGCGATCGTTGGGTGAATCACTCGTCTGCGCGCAGGCGGGCCTACTGTCCGTCACCGACCCTGATCACCGCCAGCCCCGGGGGTACTCCGAACTAGTTCGAAAGGGTCAAGCGACTTGCGGTAACAATGCCCCGCGTTTTTTTCCCACTTGCCCGCCGAGAATGGCGGGGCTTCTTCGTCGGCGCAAATTCGGATGCCGCGTTATCGTTCCCGAGGAGCGCCGGTGTGCCGATGATTCTGACGGGCGACCCCGCCTATGTGCCGAGTGCGCCTATGAACAGCGCAAGCAAACCCGTTGACCCGACAACGGATGCCCAGAACAGCCAATCGAAACGTGGGCGCTTAAAAGGAAGTCTCGGCGGGTCGAATTTGGACATGTGTCGCGTCCCTTGAAGCCGGGAGCACAACACTCTCATATTACCCGTGGTCCGGTCGATGACGCCCCTTGGGTAACTCCAAATCCCCGGCTCCCGATACAGCGGCCGTTCCAGAAGGTGTGAGGTTTGCTAACACTTTTGCAAACCAACTGCTTGGGACGGAGTGGAACGAGACAGGACCAGAGAATCAACTCGGCTGTGAAAACCCTGGTATTTACGGGCTCTTTGGCACTAGGCGCGACCGACTGGTACTCTATAGTCACCTGGCTCATTATCGCTCTGGCCCGTCGCCGCCGCGAGTGACATTCGTTTCCATCGATTGAAGATCTGCGAGACTAAGCCAGACCATTTCGCTGGATGGCGTGATTAACATGCGGCGAATGATTGACGAGGTAACTCCCAATTCTTTTGCAACGCTAGCCATCGACTGTGTTGCAGAACGAGACTCGGCCCCTTTATCGGCGGCGCCATGCACTCCGATGCGGGCGCGATGGTTTGCGGTTTTTGTTTCCCCGGCCGCAAAAATGAGAAAGCACGCCGATGCGCAAGTTGCGTCCCGCCCTACATTCGTTGAGATTTTTGCAGACTTGACCACGGCTGCCAGCAGGACACCTTCTCGCAAGTTGCCGCCATCAGAGTGCAACCGCAGCAAGGTCACCAGTTTACCCGCGTCATTCGCCGCTTTGATGCGCGCTTGCAGTAAGTCAGCATCGCCAGGCAAAATATTGCCGGAGATGGAAATTTCGACGTGATCGTCTTTGAGATTAAGGGACTTTATCTCGGCAGCGGCTGCGACCGACGCGCTCAGTGCGAATAGTCCCGCATTAACGAGCCCGTAAACCGCAATTCCCAACTTTTTCCGCTCGCAGAAAAGCGAGTCACTCATTTTATTCCTTTCGCCTTCAGGCCCGGTACTCCCCGTTGTGCGCCGCACGCTGCCTAACTCGCAGGGAAATCCACCGGAAGGACCACGCATAGCCCTCGGCCGATTGGCCTCAGGTGGCCTTTTTCAATCGCCCGGCGCGACGCCCTACGTCCAGAGGTGGGACGAGGCCCCCCTCCCAGGACTAGCTGAAGGCGAGAACGAGCCAACCTGAGCACAACAGCACAAGGGCGGTGACGATTAGCGCAAGGAACCCGTCAGACACGAAGTCATGATTACTCATGGTACACCTCCTGCCGCTAACTGGAGGCTGGTCCGCATTTATTAAAAATTTCGGAATCGGCTTAAGGAAGTCACCGCCTACGAACAAGTGGTGAACGGGCTTGCTACCATTTTGCTAGGGGCGTGCCGCCGGGGAAAGCGTCGATTCGCGCGGTGACGGTGCCATCCCGCCCAGCAATGCGGAAGGCTTGCGGTCTAGCCGAGCGCGAAAGCCAGCAAGCTTGAGCACAGCAGCACCAGGCTGGCCGTGGTCAGTGCGAGGAATCCGTTAGAGACCAAATCGTGGTTGCGCATGATACACCTGCCACTCTGGATGCTCGTCCGAATTGATTAAAGCTTTCCGAATCTCCCGCCTCGAAAGAGGTGATGCGTCTTTCTGCTTGGGGCTCAGCCTCAAGCAGGGCCTGAAACTCAGGCCCGGGATCGATAGCCTTCGAATGCATGAGCCAGGAAAATCGCCGCGCTCACCAGGCCCATAATCGCTGTAACCGTCTCAATCATCGCACAAATCCTTTGCGCCCCTGCACGCACAGAACGACTGCGCCGTTGCACAGTCAAAAAGATTCCGTGGCCAAAACGAAAGTCCGGGCCGAGTGATGATTTGCTGCAACAGATTGTCTGAAAGCGGGACAGGGCAGGGATGGTCTATGGGCGATCGTCACAATGAAGCCCGTAAATCGCCGGGGGACCGAGGCAATCCCGAGGCGACGGTGGATAGCAACCATTGATTCACCACGGCGGCGCGCACCGCATTTCCGCCGTGTTCGGGTTGCGATATCTTTACGACTTGGTGCGGAGGTGGGCCGTATCAAGGAATCAGGCCATGCAGCCTCTACGTAGGCATGCGGCCGCGAGAATGGTATTTGGGGCAAATGGGGATTCGACGGTCGAAATCGATGGTCCGGGTGGCGCGTGGTGCTGCTGCCGTGGCCGCCTGTCTCCTGCTTGCCAATTGCGCCTCGTCGGGCAAGTTCGCGAGCCGCGTCGATCCCAAATACGGCGTTTCCTCAAGCCCCCGGGTGGTGGCGATGGGTGAACCCGTGCCGAAGGGCGGCGGCACCTACCGGATCGGCAAGCCCTACACCGTGGCCGGCCGGGTCTACGTGCCCGAGGAAGACCCCGACTATCGTGCGGAAGGCATGGCCTCCTGGTATGGCGACGATTTCCATGGCCGGCTGACCGCCAATGGCGAAGTATTCGACATGCTCTCGCTGACCGCAGCCCATCCAACGCTGCCGATCCCCAGCTACGCCCGCGTCACCAATTTGCGTAACGGCAAATCGCTGGTCGTCCGCGTCAATGACCGCGGCCCATACCATGGCAACCGCCTCATCGACGTCTCGAACAAGGCGGCCGAACTCCTTGATTTCAAAAGCAATGGTGTCGCCAAGGTACGTGTTGAATATGTCGGGCGGGCCCCCTTGGAGGGTTCCGACGACCGCCAGCTGATGGCGACCTTGCGGACCGGCGTTCCGGCGCCATCACCATCCACGGTGCGGGTGGCTTCCGCCCGGCCGTTCGTTCCCGAGATGCCGTCCTCCGCGGGGCGGATCCGGGGCGAAGTTCCGATGCCGGAAGGGCGGCCCTATAGCCTCGGCAACAGCTCGGCCGACTACGCCTCGATCAATGCCACCTCGGAAATATCGGCCTCCAACCGCTCGCGCGGCCGGGCGTTGGAAAATCCACGTGCGGTGTCTTACGAAAACGAGGCGGGCTATGCGGCCACGCCGCGCTCGGCCTATCTGCCGATCGATCCGCGGGGCCCGAGCGAGGTTCTGAGCGGGCGCGGGCTCTACTGATTCTTCAGGAAGGCTATCAAAGCGGCGTTGACCTCATCGGGCCGTTCCTGCTGAATCCAGTGACCGGCGCCGTCGATGATCAGCTTTTGCCGCAGGTTGGGCAGCACCCGCTCCAGTTCCGTGACGCGCTTGGCGCCGATCAGGCCGGTGATAACGGAATCTTTCGACCCCGCGACGAACAATGACGGCTGATGGATCTGGGCGCCCTGCCAGGGGGCGGTCAGTTCCCAGTTGCGGTCGAGATTGCGGTACCAGTTCAGTCCGCCGCGGAAGCCGGATTCGCGATAGACCTTGGCAAAATAGGCGATGTCGGCCTCATCAAGCCAATCCGGCAGCTTCACGACGGGGCTGATGTTGCCGAGAAAGCCCTTACCCTCGGTGATGTAGAGCGCGGCCGGGTCGGACACCCCGCGCCCAAGCACCAGGCGCATGGTCAAGGCGACATCCCGCTCGAACTCGGCCTCGGCAACGCCGGGGGTCTGAAAGTATTGCCAATAGAAATTGGTGATTCCACCGTCGCGCAGGCTGTCCAGCGGCCGGCCGCGGCCGCGGAATGGGGGCGGTACGCTGAGGCCCGCGACTTTCGTAAAGACGTCCGGGCGGAACATCGCCGCGTGCCATGCAACCGGCGCGCCCCAATCATGGCCGACAATGACGGCCTGCTTTTCGCCCAGCGCCGACACCAGCGCGACCATGTCGCCGACATTGTCGAAGATGCTGTAAGCCCCGATTTCGGCGGGCGCGCTGCTGCGGCCAAAGCCGCGCATGTCCGGCGCCACGACATGGAATCCGGCTGCCGCGATCGCAGGGATCTGGTGCCGCCACGAATAGGACAGTTCCGGCCAGCCGTGACAGAGCAGCACCAGCGGACCCTGACCTTGCTCGAGCACAAACAACTCGATCCCGCTTGCGGAAATGGTGCGTGAGGATGGCATCGCGTTTCCGCCCTGTTTTTCGTATCTTGTCGGGAAATTGCAGCGCTTGGGAAGGATACGGTCGTTCGGTCGGCGCCGCAATTGGATCGGCTGATCCACAAGTCCAAAAACCTGTGTTGTTTGCGATACTTCCAACTGTTAGAACGCCGGGATTCAGGACATCGCCAATGGCTGCCGACAGACCCGTTTCCCGCAAATCTGACGCCGCGGCCGCACGTCCGTGGCGGGGCCTGATCGCGACCACGCTGGCACTGGCCGTCGGATGGGGCGGGATCGTCTACGCCGCCAACAACAGCGTGCAGGGCGCCAAGAAGGAAGCGGAGGGTGGCTTTGACGGCGACGCGCCGACCGCGATCCTGATCGAAGGCACCAGCGGCAGCGTGCTGTTCGAGAAGAATGCCGACGAGTTGCGGGCGCCGTCGAGCATGATGAAGCTGATGACGGCCGAGGTGGTGTTCAACGCCGTCAAGACCGGCAAGGTCAAATTGACCGACGAATACCGCATCAGCGAAAACGCCTGGCGCAAAGGCGGCGCGCCGGCGGGCGGCTCGACCATGTTTGCCATCCTCAACAGCAAGGTTTCGGTCGACGACCTCCTGAAGGGCGCGATCATCCAGAGCGGCAACGACTCCTGCATCGCGCTCGCCGAGGGGATGGCCGGAAACGAAAAGATCTTTGCCGCCGAATTCTTGACCAAGCGGGCGCGCGAGCTCGGCATGACCAGGTCGACCTTCGGCAATTCAAACGGGCTGCCCGATCCCGCCAACAAGATGACGGTGCGGGAACTGGCCAACCTCTCGCGTCATATCATCCTGACCTATCCGGACATGTACAAGCTGTTCGCGGAGAGGGAATTCATCTGGAACAAGATCCGGCAACAGAACCGCAATCCGCTGTTGAACTCGCTTAACGGTGCCGACGGGCTGAAGACCGGTTACACCAAGGACGGCGGCTACGGGATGGTCGGCTCCGCCGTCCAGAACGACATCCGGCTGATTGTCGTGATCAACGGGCTTGAAGACCCCGACGATCGCGCGTCGGAAGCCAAGAAAATGCTGGAATGGGGGTTCCGCAATTTCGAGGCGCGGACGCTGTTCGCGGCCAATCAACAGGTCGGATACGCCAAGGTGTTCGGCGGTGAAAGCCGAGCGGTCAAGCTGGCGAGCCGCGAGCCGATCAAGGTGATGGTGCCGAAGAACGGTAGCGAAAAACTGATCGCGCGCCTGGTCTATAACGGCCCGGTGCGGGCGCCGGTCGCCGAGGGCCAGCCGGTCGGAGTGGTGCGGGTCTGGCGCGGCGGCAATGTCGCGATGGAGGCGCCGGTCTATGCTGCGGAGGCGGTCGCGACCGGTTCGACGATGCGCCGGGCGATCGACGGCGCCAGCGAGCTTGTCATCGGCATGTTCCGCGCGAGCGCAGAGAAGCTCTGATTATGGCCGAAGCAACGGTTAGCCGGCCTTCGGGACGCGGAAAGTTCATTTCGTTCGAAGGCGGCGAGGGCTCCGGAAAGTCCACGCAGATCAAGAAACTTGCCGATCGGCTTGCAACGGCAAAACTGCGCGCGATCGTCACCCGCGAGCCCGGCGGCTCGCCGGGCGCCGAAATCATCCGTCATCTCGTGCTGTCGGGCATGGGCAAATTGCTGGGGCCGGAGGCGGAAACGCTGCTGTTCGCCGCCGCCCGCGACGACCATGTGCGCACGGTGATTCAGCCCGCGCTCAGCCAGGGGATCTGGGTGCTGTGCGACCGGTTTTCGGATTCGACGCGTGCCTATCAGGGGCGGCTGGGACAGGTCTCGCCCGCCGTGCTCAACGCCATGCAGCGGGTCACCATCGGCGACCTCAAGCCGGACCTGACCATCATCCTCGATATCCCCGTTGAAGTCGGACTGAAGCGCGCCGCCGTCCGCCGCGGCACCGGCGCTCCCGACCGTTTCGAGGCGGAGGACGTCAAGTTCCATCAGGATCTGCGCGACGCTTACCAGCAGATCGCCGCCGAAGACCCGCAGCGCTGCGCGCTGATCGATGCCAATGCCGATACCGACACAGTCGCCACCCACGTCTGGAAGGCCTTGCGCGATCACCTGTTCGCTATTTCCTCGACGGCGAGTTCCGCATGAGCGCCCGCAAGGTCGAGCAGGACACCACAGTCCGGCATCCCCGCGAAACGCCTGACCTGTTTGGGCATCGCGATGCCGAGATCGCACTGCTCAACGCCTACCGCAGCGGCCGCATTCCGCATGCCTGGCTGATCGGCGGCGCGCAGGGCATCGGCAAGGCGACGCTGGCCTATCGCATGGCGCGGTTCGTGCTGACGCATCCCGACCCGCTGTCGCTATCCGTGCAACGCGCGGAGACGCTGGCGGTCGATCCCGCCGATCCCGTTGCGCGGCAGGTCACGAACGGCGCCCATGGCGGGCTGTTGGTGCTGGAGCGCAGCCTCAACGACCGCGGCGTGATGCGCACCGTCATTACGGTCGACGAGACGCGTGAGACGATCTCGTTCTTCGGCTCGACCGCGGCGGTCGACGGCTGGCGGGTCTGCATCGTCGATACCGTCGACGAGCTCAATCCCAATGCGGCAAACGCACTGCTCAAGATACTCGAGGAGCCGCCGCAGCGATCGCTGTTTCTGCTCGTCAGTCATTCGCCGGCGCGGGCGCTGCCGACCATCCTGTCCCGTTGCCGCAAATTGCCGCTGCGACCGCTGGCGACCGAAGACGTCATCCGCGCAGCAGCACTCGCCGCGAACATGGCGGCGGACGATCCGGCGTTGATGGAAGCCGCCGAGGCGGCGGAGGGGAGCGTCTCGCGTGCGGTGACACTGCTCGGCGGCGATGCGCTGAAGCTGCAGCAAAAGACTGCGGCGCTGCTCGCGACCCTGCCGGATGTCGATCCGCGCGAATTGCACGCGCTGGGTGACGCCCTGGGCGGCAGCGACCGCGTCGCACTCGCCGCTTTCGTCGATGGCATTGATCGCTGGATCGGTGAAAAGCTGCGCGCTGATGATCCCAACGCCAATCTGCCGCGCCTTGCACGGCTGGCGGAGGTATGGGAAAAGATCATCCGCGCCGCGCGCGATACCGAATCTTACAATCTGGAACGAAAACCGCTGGTTTTCTCGGTATTCGGGATGCTCGCGGAAGCCACGCGGTAACGCGCCGCTGCTAGCATTCCAGACAATCTGTTTTGAACGTTTAAAGGAAATTCGTGGTGGCGAAGGCTAACAAGACCTCCAAAAAGAAAAAGGCGAAGAAGGCCCGCAAGTCTTCGCCGGCGCGCGTCACCAAAAAGGCGGCTGCGAAAAAGCCTGCCGCGAAATCCAAGCGCGTCGTGAAAAAAGCACGCAAGGCGCCGAAAAAGGCTGCCAAGAAGGCCGTCAAGAAGACGGCAAAGAAAGCCACGAAGAAGACGGTTGCGAAGAAGGCGGCCAAGAAATCTGCCAAAGCCCCTTCAAGGAAACCGGCGAAGAAATCCGCGGCCAAGAAAGCCGTTGCAGCCCCCAAAAAGCCGGCTGCCATCAACAGCACCCCGTCTGCCGAAAAGAAGCCGGCCGCGCCGCCGCGTGTGAAACCGGCTGCCGCCGCAGCGCCGGCCTCGGCCGCTTCGCGGGGCAATGTCTTTTACGTCACGACGCCGATCTTCTATCCGAACGGCATACCGCACATCGGGCATGCCTATACCGCGATGGTCACCGACGCGATCGCCCGCTTTCAGCGGCTCGACGGCTTCGATGTCCGGTTTCTGACGGGAACCGACGAGCACGGCCTCAAGATGCAGCAAACCGCGGTCGCTGAGGGCCTCACGCCGATCGCGCTTGCCGATCGCAACTCCGCGCGCTTCCGCGACATGATGGCCGCGCTCAACATCTCTTATGACGATTACATCCGCACCACCGAGCCGCGCCACAAGCGGGCATGCCAGGCACTCTGGAGCGCGATCGAGAAGAACGGAGATATCTATCTCGACAAGTATGCCGGCTGGTATTCGGTGCGTCAGGAAGCCTATTTCGACGAAGCGGAAACCACCGTCGGGGACGATGGCATTCGCCGCGAGCCGCTGGGCTCGCCGGTCGAGTGGACCGAGGAAGAGACCTATTTCTTCCGCCTGTCGGCCTATCAGGACAAGTTGCTCGCCCTCTATGCTGACGTGCCCGACTTCGTGCTGCCGCGCGAGCGGCTCAATGAAGTTGCGAGCTTTGTCAAAGGCGGCCTGAAGGATCTATCGGTCTCGCGAACGACGTTCGACTGGGGCATCGAGGTGCCGGGCGCTCCGTCCCATGTGATGTATGTCTGGATGGACGCGCTAACGAATTACATTACGGCCGCCGGCTATCCCGACGTCGAGAGCGCCGAATTCCAGCGTTACTGGCCGGCCAATCTGCACGTCACCGGCAAGGATATCGTGCGTTTCCACGCCGTCTACTGGCCCGCCTTCCTGATGTCGGCCGGCGTCGAGGTCCCCCATCGTGTCTTCAGCCACGGCTTCCTGCTCAACCGCGGTGAGAAGATGTCGAAGTCTGTCGGCAACGTCGTTGATCCCTTCGCCATGGCGGCGCAATACGGCGTCGATCAGATACGCTATTTCTTCATGCGCGAAGTGTCGTTCGGCCAGGACGGCAGCTACAACCACGAGGCCATCGTCGCGCGTATCAATGCCGATCTCGCCAACGATCTCGGCAATCTGGCGCAGCGCTCGCTGTCGATGATCGCAAAGCAACTCGGCGGCATCCTGCCGGAGCCCGGCGAGTTCAGCGACAACGACAAGGCGATCCTCGCGCAGGCCGACGCCATGCTGGAGGCGTCGCGCACGGCGATGGCGACGCAGCAGATCCATCAATGGCTGAGCGCCGTGTGGGCCGTGGTGGCGGAAGCCAACCGCTATTTTGCGGGCGAGGCGCCGTGGGCGCTGGCGAAGACCGATCCGGCGCGGCAGAAGACCGTCCTGTACGTGACCGCGGAAGTCGTGCGCCAGGTCGCCATCCTGGCACAACCGGTGATGCCAGAATCCTGCGGCAAGCTGCTGGACAGTCTCGGTATCCCCCAAGATATCAAGTCGCGTAATTTTGCGGCACTACCCACGCGCATCGCCGCAGGTACAGCCTTGCCGGCACCGGTCGGGGTGTTCCCGCGCTACGTCGAACCAAAGGTAGATTGATCGGTTCGAACGCCATGCTCGTCGACAGCCACTGCCATCTCGACTTTCCCGATTTCGCCGAGGATCTCGACGGCATCGTCGCACGCGCCGAGAGATCAGGCGTCGGCCGCATCGTCACGATCTCGACGCGGGTGAGGCAGCTTGGCGGGCTGCTGCAAATCGCCGAGCGGTTTCCGAACGTCTATTGCTCGGTCGGCACCCATCCGCACCACGCCGACGAGGAAGACGGCATTCCCGCGAGCGAGTTGATCGAACTGACGAAGCATCCGAAGGTGGTCGCGCTGGGCGAGGCGGGGCTGGATAATTTCTACGACGACGGCTCGCCGGAAGCGCAGGAGCGCGGCTTTCGCGCCCACATTGCCGCCGCGCGCGCAACCGGCCTGCCGCTGGTCATTCACACCCGCGACGCCGATGAAGGTTGCGGTCGCATCCTCGGGGAGGAAATGGCCAAGGGACCGTTTCGTGCCGTGCTGCATTGCTACACTGGCGGACGCGAACTGGCGATGCAGGCGATCTCGCTTGGACTTTCGATCTCGTTCACGGGCATCCTGACGTTCAAGAAATCAGAAGCCTTGCGCGAACTCGCCGCCGACCTGCCGGCCGATCGCATCATGGTCGAAACCGACGCGCCGTATCTGGCGCCCGGCAAATTCCGTGGCAAACGCAACGAGCCATCCTACGTGGTCGAGGTGGCCAAGGTGCTGGCGGAGGCGCGCGGGGTTTCGCTTGAGGAGATTTCGCGGCAGACAACCGAAAACTTCTTTCGGCTGTTTTCCAAGGTACCCGCGCCGAAAGCGGCCGCATGACGCTGACGCTGACGATCCTCGGCTGTGGTTCCTCCGCCGGCGTGCCGCGTCCGGCGCTGGGGTGGGGCGCTTGCGATCCCAGCAACCCCAGGAATCGTCGCCGCCGTTGTTCGCTGCTGGTTGAGCGCACGGGCGCCCACGGCACCACGCGGATCGTGATCGACACTTCGCCCGACCTGCGCGAGCAATTGATCGACGCCAATGTCGACCATATCGACGCGGTGTTCCTGACGCATGAGCACGCCGACCAGACCCACGGCATCGACGATCTGCGCTCGGTCGTGCTGCACCAGCGCCGCCGCATTCCCGTCTACTTCAATCAGTCGACCGCGAAAGACATCATGGCGCGGTTCTCCTATTGCTTCATCTCGCCCGAGGGTAGCGATTACCCGCCAATCCTGACGCGTCATTCCATCGAAGCTGGCGAGAGCCACACCACGCAAGGGAAGGGCGGCCCGGTGGAGCTTTCCGCCTTCCTGGTTCACCACGGCAAGATACCCGCGCTGGGATTTCGCATTGGGGATGCCGCCTACACACCCGACGTCCACGACATTCCCGAGGAGAGCTGGCCATTGCTCGAAAACCTCGAGCTCTGGATCATCGACGGGCTGCGCTATGCCGGGCATCCCAGCCATTTCAGCATCAACGACGCGCTGTCCTGGATCGGGCGCTTCAAGCCGCGCCGCGCCGTCATCACCAACATGCATTCCGACCTCGATTACGAGGTGCTGCGCCAGAGCCTGCCGGCTGACGTGATCCCGGCTTTTGACGGGATGCGGCTAACGCTGGAGCGGACCGGCTGAGGCTCCGGCAGCCCGGCGGAACTTCGTCGGCACGAACTGATTATCACCGGAGTTCCGCTTTCAGGAGAGCCGAGATGATCCGCCGCTTGTTGGCCGCACCGGTTCTGTGGGTCTCTCTGGTATTGCCGGCGGCCGGACTGGACGCCGCGTCGATCAACAATGCAGAATTTGAATCTGCAAAACCTCCGGCAGAAAGGAAAGTCGATCCTCTCGTCATTAAGGCCCAGGTCCTGCTGGATCGCGCGCGGTTTTCTCCGGGAGAAATCGACGGCAAGCTCGGCGAAAACGCGCAGAAGGCGTTAAAGGCCTTCGCCGAGGCGAAAGGCTTGAAGCCTGCTCAGGCGCTGACGCCAGAGGTATGGAAAGCGCTTGCGGGGACGAGCTCGGACGCTGTCGTTATCGAGTACAAGATTTCCAGCGGCGACATCAAGGGACCCTTCCTGGAAAAGCTGCCCGCCAGGATGGAAGATATGCGGCACCTCAAAGCTCTCGGCTACACCAGCCCGCGCGAAGCCATCGCCGAGAAATTTCACATGAGTGAAGGGCTGCTGGAAGCTCTCAACCCCAAGAAGAAGTTCGACCAGGTTAGTGAAATCGTTCTGGTCGCGGCCGTGCCTGGCAAGGACGCCAAATTGAAAGGTGACCGCATCGAGGTGGACAAATCAGGTCAGACGGTAAAGGTCTTCACCTCGTCCGGTGAGCTTGTCGGGTTTTTTCCAGCGACAGTGGGGAGTAAGGAAAAGCCGACACCCAGCGGCACGCTCAAGGTGGTGTCCGTCGATGCCAACCCGAATTATCGCTATAATCCCGACTACAAATTCAAGGGCGTTAAATCAAAAGAGGTGTTCACCATCAAACCCGGCCCGAATAATCCGGCGGGATCCTATTGGATCGGGTTGTCGGCCGAAGGATACGGCATCCACGGCACGTCCAACCCTTCGACGGTCAGCAAGTCTGAATCCAACGGTTGCGTTCGGCTGACCAATTGGGATGCCGGCTTGTTGGGCAGGAGCATCAAAAAGGGAACGCCGGTCGTGTTCGTCGAGCAGCCGCCGGCGAGCGGAAAGAGCTAGATCGTCCGCGCACGCTTCAAGCCGCGCCGCTTCTTGTCATCACCAACAGGATTATGAAGTGCTGCGCCAGCCTCTGCAGGCTGGCGTGATCCGGCCCATGACGGTTGACGCTGGAGCGGGTGGAGCAAACGGACTACGTTGGGAGAAAAGCAGGGTAGTTTAATGATCGGCCTGTTCTTCGAAGTTCAAACAAGGCCCGGGCGCCGGGACCAGTATCTCAATCTCGCCGCTTCACTGAAGCCCGAGCTTGAGGCCATGGGTGGCTGTCTTTTCATTGATCGCTTCAGGAGTTTGACACAGGAGAACCTGCTGCTGTCCTACCAGATATGGCAGGACGAGGGCGCCCTGACGGCCTGGCGGGCCCACGGCCACCATCACGAGGTCCAGACGGCCGGCCGCGAAAAGGTCTTTTCGGACTACCGCATTCGCGTCGCTCAGGTCATTCACGAAGAAAGGCCGGGACAACCTGTCTGGCAGGCGAAGAAGCGGACGCCCTACAACGATCCTTCGCGCCGGCCGCCGACCTATGTGCTGGCGGCGGAATCGCGAAGCGCCGAACTTCCAGTCGCAACCGATTGGCGCCGTGACGCGTTCACGAGCGTCTATCGCGAAGGACAGTATGCCCACCTGATCGACGTGCCGGACGAAGCGGGCGGTGCCGCATTCGGTGCGCGGCTATTTACCGATCCCACGACGGAGTATTTCCGCGTCTTCGAGGTCATGCGCGACTACGGCATGTACGAGCGAGCTGAGGCGCCGCAGTATTATCCACCGGTCAGGAGAGAGCAGGGGTAGGCTGTAGGGTGGACAAAGGCGCGTAAGCGCCGTGCCCACCATCGTTCGTCAGATTCGCGCAAGCGTGGTGGGCACGCTTCGCTTTTGCCCACCCTACAAACCTAGGCCGAAATCGCCTTCGCGGAATCCACCTGGTTGCGCAGCAGGAATTTTTGAATCTTCCCGGTCGACGTTTTCGGAATGACCCCGAACACCACGGCCTTCGGGGTCTTGAAGCCGGACATGTGGCCGCGGCAGAACGCGATGATGTCGGCTTCGGTTGCTTTCGCGCCGTCCTTCAGCTCGACGAAGGCGCAGGGCACTTCGCCCCATTTCGGATCCGGCTTGGCGACCACAGCCGCGAACAGCACGGCCGGGTGTTTGTAGAGGATGTCCTCGACCTCGACGGAGGAGATGTTTTCGCCGCCGGAAATGATGATGTCCTTGGAGCGGTCCTTGATGATGACGTAGCCGCTCGCATCGAGCACGCCGAGATCGCCGGTGTGAAACCAGCCGCCGGCAAACGCTTCGCTCGTCGCCTTCTCGTTCTTCAGATAGCCCTTCATCACGATGTTGCCGCGGAACATCACCTCGCCGATGGTCTCGCCGTCGCGCGGCACTTCGCGCATGGTTTCGGGATCGAGCACCGTGACGCCTTCCTGCAGCGGGTAGGGCACGCCCTGCCGGCGCTTGAGCTGCGCGCGCTGATCGGCCGGCAGTTCGTCCCAGCCCGGTTGCTCGGCGCAGACCGACGCCGGGCCATAGACCTCGGTCAGGCCGTAGACATGCGTCAGCTTGATGCCGATGCTCTCGGCGCCTTCGAGCACGGCAACAGGAGGCGCTGCGCCTGCAATCAACCCGACCACGGGCCGCGCCTTGGCGCCCTTCGGGGCGTCCGGCGCATTGATCAGCGTGTTGTAGACGATCGGCGCGCCGCACATGTGGGTGACGCGGTGTTTGGGGATCAGTTCGAAAATCTTCGACGGATCCACCTTACGCAGGCAGACATTGATGCCGGCGGAGGCCGCGACCGTCCACGGAAAGCACCAGCCGTTGCAGTGAAACATCGGCAGCGTCCAGAGATAGACCGGATGCTGGCCGAGATTGCCCGCCAGGATGTTGCTGACGGCGTTGAGGTAGGCGCCGCGGTGATGCGTCACGACGCCCTTCGGGTTGCCCGTGGTGCCCGACGTATAGCTCAGCGCGATCGCGTCCCATTCATCGCCGGGCAGTCGTGCCACAAAACCAGCATCGCCCTGCGCCACCGCCGCTTCATATTCGAGTTCGCCGATCCGCTTGCCGCCGGCAAATGCCGCATCGTCGACGTCGATGACATAAGGTTTGGGTCCCTTCATCAGCGTCAGCGCTTCCGCGATCACGCCGGAAAATTCCGGATCGACCAGGATGATTTTGGCGCCGCCATGATCGAGCTGAAACGCAATCGAGGGCGCGTCGAGCCGGATGTTGAGTGCATTCAGCACCGCGCCCGCCATCGGCACCGCGAAGTGCAATTCGTTCATCGCGGGAATATTCGGCAGCATCGCCGCCACCGTATCGCCGTGTCCGATGCCGCGACCGGCGAGGTATGAGGCAAAGCGCCGACAGCGCTCATGGGTCTCCGACCAGGTGAAGACGCGGCCTTCGTAGACGGTGCTGACGGCATCGGGATAGACAGCCGCGCTGCGGGCGAGGAAGCTCAGCGGCGTCAGCGGCACGTAATTCGCCGGCGTCTTGTCCAATCCGATGCTGTATTGACCTTGGTCTGGAGTCTGGGCTGCGCTCATCGGCTTTGTCCCGCCAGTAAAATTGAACCTACAAGAACCCGATCGAAATCCACGGGAAGATCGCCACAATAATAAGTCCCACCATCAGCGCCAGCAGATAGCCCCAGATCGGCCTGATCCCTTCGGCCGGATCGACGCGTCCGATGGCGCAGGCGGCATAATAGCCCACTCCGAACGGCGGCGCGAATAGCCCGATACCCATCGCCAGAATAACGATCATGGCATAGTGAACCTCGTGCACCCCGACCGCACGCGCGATCGGAAACAACAGCGGCCCGAACAGCACGATCGCCGGGATGCCCTCGAGCACGCTGCCGAGGATCACGAAGGCCACGATCGATACCGCGATGAAGGTTGCCGAACCGCCGGGCAGGCCGGTCATGGCCGCCGCCAGCGTCCGCGAGAAGCCGGACTGGGTCAGGCCCCAGGCCATCCCGGTGGCGCAACCGATGATCAGCAGGATGGCGCCCGACAGGCACGCGGTCTCGACCAACATCGGCATGATCCGCCGCCAGTCGAAATTGCGGTAGATCAAGAGCCCGTAGATCAGATAGCCGACGACGAAGGCGTAGACGATGCCGATGGTGGAAACTTCGGTCGCGGTCGCGATGCCCTCGACCACGGCGTAGCGGATTACAAAAGGCAGCGCCACGGCGGGCAGGGCGATGATGAAGGCACGGACGATCTCGCCGCCGCTGGCCCTGGCGACATGGGTCAGATCCTCGTCACGGTAGCGCCACCACACCAGCGCCGACAGGGTGATCGCCAGCACCACGCCAGGCAGCAGGCCGCCGGTGAACAGCGCCGCAATCGATACGCCGGTGACCGAGCCGATCGTGATCAGCACGAGACTCGGCGGGATGGTTTCGGTCTGGGCGCCGGTGGCGGAGAGCAGGGCGACCAGATCGCCCGGCTTGGCGCCCCGCGCCTTCATTTCCGGAAACAGCACCGGGGCAACGGCAGCCATGTCGGCGGCCTTGGAGCCGGAGATGCCGGAAACCAGGTACATCGCGCCGACCAGCACGTAATGCAGCCCGCCCCGGACATGGCCCAGCAGGCTCGCCAGGAACGCCACCATGGCGCGCGCCATGCCGGTCATCTCGATCAGCAACCCCAGAAACACGAACAGCGGCACCGACAGCAGGATGAGGTGGCTCATGCCCTCGTCCATGCGGCCGACCAGCACCATCAGCGGCGTGTTGGTGGTCAGCGCCAGATAGCCATAGGTCGCCAGCCCAAAGCCGAACGCAATGGGAACACCCGCGAACACGCAGAAGCCGGCCACGCCAACGAAGAAGATGATCAGGTTGAGATTGCCGAGTGGCTTCAGCGAGCCCTTCAGCAGCCAGAACGCCGCGATGACAAGCGCAACGGACAGGATGGCCGCGCATACGGTACGGACGTTGCCCGCCCGCATCAGCCGCAGCAACGCAAACAGCGCCATCAGAGCGATGCCGACCGGTAGCGCCGCCGCCCGCCAGATATTGGTGACCTGCAGCGCCGGCGTGGTGATGTAACTTTCCTCGTAGGCGTATTCAAAGGCCGGCCAGGCAATCATCAATAGAAACGCCAGCGCGGCCGAAGTCGCTACCACATCGAGATAGGCGCGCAGCGCAGGCTTGGCGCTCGCGACCACTGCCGTCATCCGCATGTGCTCGGCTCGCCGGAACGCCACGGCAGCCCCCAGCATCGCCAGCCACAGGAACAGCATCGAGGCCAGTTCGTCCGACCAGATCAACGGCCGGTGCATCCCGTAGCGCGCCACCACGCCCGCGAACAGGATGACGATCTCGGCGACGACCAGGAGCGCTGCCGGGATCTCAACCAGCATCCCAAGGAAGTTTTCAGTGGACGCGAGCAGGGAACGGCGGCGAGGGGGCTCTGCCACCTCGCCGGTCACGTTCTCGGTCAGTTCGGCATGAGCCATCGCAGCGCCCTGCACCACAGCATGAACAAAAGACAGGATAGGGGTCTGAGACCCCTATCCGGCTACGACAGCTTGCCGACGGACTTTTCCAGCAGCTCCCAAGCCTGTTCGCCGTATTTGCCCTTCCATTCCGCATAGAAGCCGGCCGAGCGAAGTTTGTCTCGGAACGGCGTCACGTTGGGCTGGTTGAAGACAAGGCCTTTGCCGGCCAATTCCTGCTGCAGTCCGGCATTGAGCTTGGCGACGTCTTCGCGTTCCTTGACGCCCGCGGCGTTGATGTTTTTGGTGACGATGGTCCGGACATCCTCCGGGAGTTTTTCCCACGCGCGGCGGTTGGCCAGGAACCAGAAGCCGTCCCACATGTGGTTGGTCAGCGAACAGAATTTCTGAACTTCGTAGAGTTTGGCGGTCGAGATGATCGCCAGCGGATTTTCCTGGCCCTCGACGATCTTGGTCTGCAGTGCCGAATAGACTTCGCTGAAATTGATCGAGGCGGGCGCCGCATCGAACGCCTTGAACATCGAGGTCCACAGCGGCGAAACCGGCACCCGGATCTTGAAGCCCTTGAGGTCCTCAGGCCCGTTGATCGGCTTGCTCGACGACGTGGTCTGGCGGAACCCGTTGTCCCAGATCTTGTCCATGACCACGAGGTTGGCCTTGGTGATCTCGCCGCGGACATACGCGCCCAGCCCGCCATCCATGGCCTTCCAGACCGTGTCGTAATCCGGGAAAGCGAAGCCGATGCCACTGATGGACGCCGCCGGCACCAGCGTCGCCAGGATCAGGCCTGACAGCGTGAAGAATTCGACGCCGCCGGATCTGATCTGGCTCAACATGTCGGTGTCGGAACCGAGCTGGTTGTTCGGGAAAATCTGCAGGTCGAACCGGCCATTGGTCTCGGCCTTGATCGCCGCCGCCATCTCCTTGGCGCGGGCGTTCAGCGGATGGCCGTCCGGGAGGTTGTTGGCGTATTTGTAGGTGAATTCGGCGGCCTGGGCACGCGCCACAAACGGCGCGCCGATGCCACCCAGCACCGCTGACGCAGCGGATGCCTTGAGAAGCGTGCGTCGTGAAAAGCTCATCTGGTTTCTCCCTTGAGGGTTGTTGTTCTTGAGACCCAATCCTATGCGGACCGGATGCTGCGAGCGATCTCGCCGGGGCGGCTTATTGCAGCGTCCGCCGGCCGCGGCAATATCGGTTTTCGGGACACAGCCGCGAGCAGTCATGCGTTGGCTTTTGCGAGATGTTTGGGGCCGGCAGTCTGGATCGAAAAACCGGATCAATCTGACCTGGCTTGGAAGGAATTCACGCTAAATATCTGATCTAATTGTAGATATAAATATTCCATAATATACCTTATGCGAATCGCGGGTATTGGCAACAGCCACGAGGCGGCACGGCTACGCCCGCTCGAAGCCCGATCCTACCGCCCCTTGAACCGCGGCTTGCGCCGCTCCAGGAACGCAGCGACACCTTCCTTGTGATCCTCGCTCAGGCTCGCCAGCGCGAACTGGTCGACGTCCATATGGCTGGTGAGATCGTCGAGCGCGTGGGTGAGCCGGTTGACGGTCAGCTTGGTCATGGCGACCGACAGCGGCGGCTGGGCGGCGACCTTGGCGGCTAGCGCCATGGCGGCGTCGAACGCTTTGCCGGGATCGGCGACCTCCTCGACCAGCCGCCATTCATGAGCCTCGGCCGCCGTGATGCGGTGGTCGGCCAGGATCACGGCCTGCTTGGTCCGCGCCGGTCCCATCAGGTGCAGCATGCGCGGCACGCTCTGCCAGCTCATGTTCATGCCGAGACCAATCTCGGGCACGCGCATATGGGCGTCGCGGGCCATGACCCGGAAATCCAGCGCCACCGCCAGCGCGACGCCGCCGCCGACACAGAAGCCTTCGATAGCGCCGATCGTGATCTGTTCCATGTCCTGCCAGGCCCGCGTCAGGCGCGGCCCGAGCTTCAGGTGGCGGCGCAGGGTGCCGAGGTCCATGGTTTTCCGCGCCCGGCCCTCGGGGTCCTTGAGATCGAAGCCGGCCGTGAATGCCTTGGCGGCGCCGGTCAGCACCACGACCGAGGTCGCGCCGTCATCCTCAAAGCTGCGGGCGGCATCGGTAAGCTGGCGCATCGCCTCCGGCGACATTGCGTTGATGCCATCGCCGCGGTCGAAGCGGACGACGGCGATACGGCCATCGGGCCCAAGGCCTCTTTCAATGGTGACAAACCCGGTCAAGCGGCGTCTCCCTACCCGTTATTTTTGAGAACCTTAGCGCAGAAGTCCGCGGTCGGCCCGCGCGCTGTTTGCATGCCGGCCCCTCCTGCCCGGCGGTGCAACCGGCCGCGTGGAGGCTCACAAATGGCCCGTACGCTGGTGGTCGGGTTTGCCTCCCGGGACGGGAAAGCGGATCGTGGTGCCAAGCGTGATCCAATTGGCGTTTTCGCCCGATATGTTGTGGCCGTAGATCAGGTCGACCGAGAATATATCGTTGGGCCGGTAACGAATGCCGGTCTGGAATCGCGGCCGGATCGCGCTCGGCTCGTCCGACTGGCCGGCCTGGCCAAACGCTTCGATGGTCCACTGCAACGTGTCCGTGAGTTTCCAGTCAAAGCCGGCGCCATAGACCAGGTAATGCCGGTCGGCCATGCGGTCCCACATCCAGCCGCCGTTGAGGTTGATCCGCATCGTCTCGGACAGTCTGTAGGTCACCGGCACGACCGCGAATGCGGTGAGGTTGTCTCCGGTCAGCGCGTCGAATGATCCGCCGGCATAGAACGACAGGCCGAACCTTCCCACTCCGGTCGGAATGAAGTTCCACTTGGCTTTGGGCGCGAGGCTGTTGCTCCAGTCGCCGTCGCTGCGCGACCGGACGGTCTGCATGCTCAATTCCACCGGTCTGAAAACATTGACCGCGCAGGATGGATTGGCCACGGCCGCAAAATCCGTATTGGTCGCCGCCTGCAGCCAGCTCTCGACCTTGCAGGAGCCGACCTCGGCGATGTCGGCGGCATCGACCGCATAGGCGCCGTTGGCGGCGCGCGCATCGCCGGCCGGAAACCAAATCGGAAGCCAAGCCGAAATGGCCGCTGCCGCCGCGATTGCGATGCGCCCTGCCCCAATCCCCATGGCCAAATGCTAGCAGAGTCTTCGCCTCGACATAGCCCGGATTTTGCGACTATCTTGGCCGCATGACAGGCCATGACCACGATCACCACGACCATCTTCACCACCACGATCACGACCATTCGGAATTGTCGGAGACCGAGCAGCGGGTGCGGGCGCTGGAATCGATCCTGACCGAAAAGGGCTATGTCGATCCGGCCTCGCTCGACCTCCTGATCGACCTGTATGAAAAGAAGATCGGCCCGCGCAACGGCATCCGCGTCGTCGCAAAAGCCTGGAGCGATCCGGCCTATCACGCGCGGCTGATGAAGGATGCGACGGCGGCAATCGCCGAGCTCGACTATAGCGGGCGGCAAGGCGAGCACATGGTGGTGGTCGAGAACACGCCCGAACAGCACAACATGGTCGTGTGCACGCTGTGCTCCTGCTATCCGCATCCGGTGCTCGGGCTGCCGCCGGTGTGGTACAAATCCGCGCCCTACCGCTCCCGCGCCGTCTCCGATCCGCGCGGCGTGTTGCAGGATTTTGGCGTCGCCCTGCCCGAGACGACAAGGATCCGCGTCTGGGATTCCACCGCCGAAATCCGCTACCTCGTGCTGCCGATGCGGCCCAAAGGCACGGACGGCTGGAGCGCCGAGCAGCTGGCCGAACTCGTCACCCGCGACAGCATGATCGGCACCGGATTGCCGAAACAGCCTGGCGAGACCGCCTGATGGACGGCGCGCACGATATGGGTGGCGCCAAAGGCTTTGGCCCCGTCGTGCCCGAGCCGAACGAGCCGGTGTTTCATGGCGAATGGGAGCGCCGTGCCTTCGCGCTGACGGTCGCGATGTCACGTCCCGGCGGCTGGAACATCGACATGTCGCGCTTTGCGCGCGAGAACCGTCCGCCTGAGGACTACCTCAGCAAGAGCTATTTCCAGATCTGGCTCGCCGGTCTGGAAACATTGATGATTGAACGCGGACTGGTGACATCAGAGGAAATCGAGGCCGGCAAGGTGCTCTCGCCGCCCAAGCCCGACGTAAAGACCCTGCCCCCGCAGGACGTCGTGCCGACGATCCGGCGTGGCGCCTCGACCGAACGCACGGCAACGTCGCCTGCGCTGTTCGCGGTCGGCGAAACGGTGCGGATGAAAGAGATTCATCCGCAGACGCACACGCGGCTGCCGCAATATGTCCGCGGGCATCTCGGCACGATCGAGCTCAATCACGGGTGCCACGTGTTCGCCGATCTCAATTCGCTCGGCGTCGGCGAGAGCCCGCAATGGCTCTATACGGTGCGGTTCGACGGAACTGAATTGTGGGGCAAGGACACCGATCCGACCCTCAGCATTTCGGTCGACGCCTGGGAATCCTATCTGGAGCGCGTGTGATGAATTTGACCCCGCAACAGGCGATGCGGGCGGCGGTTGCCGTCCCCGGCGTGCCGCGCGACGAGGATGGCCCGGTGTTCCGGGAGCCTTGGGAAGCCCGCGCCTTTGCGATGGCGCTGGCACTGCACGAAGCTGGGGTTTTCACCTGGAAGGAATGGGCGGAGACACTTGGCGCAGAGATCAAGCGCGCCCAGGCCGCCGGCGATCCCGATACGGGCGAGACCTATTACCAGCACTGGCTGGCGACGCTGGAGACGCTGGTCGCCGCCAAGGGCGTCACGACATCGGATGTCCTGCACCGCTATCGCGATGCCTGGGATCACGCCGCCGACCGCACCCCGCACGGTGCGCCGATCGAGCTGACGCCGGGTGATTTCGGCTAGCCTCACGTCTGCGCCCTTTGAGGCCCGTTATTTCCACGACCTGATGGTGGATTTTCGCGCGCAGCACTGGCGCCAGTCTATGTCCAGCATCCACGTTGCCGGTGAACGCCTCGATCGCCCGCGATTTGGCCGGCGGCGCCTGAACCATCCAATCAATGGATCATTCGATCCAATAATTGATCTGCCGCAGCATCGGTGCCCGGTGTCTACTCCTGAGTTCTTCACAGCGGGGACCGCAGCGATGGCGTTCACGATCGGCAACGGGCTTCGGTCGTTTCGGGTTGCGGCTCGACTTGCCCCGAGTCGCCTCGCCGGATCTCGTCGCTGGAGTTTTTATTCTGTTTACTTCGCCAATCCGGACTGCATAGTCTAATCAGGAAAATAAGGATGTCGGCCAACAATGCCGGCACAAATAAAACATCGAGGGAGGACAATCATGAAGCGAAGAGATTTTCTCGGAGCTGGAGCCGCGACGTTTGCGTTGGCTGCGACGGGCGGCATCGGCGGTGCGGGACGCGCGTTCGCCCAGACCAAGATGGTCATCAGAGCATCGGACGTTCATCCGCTCGGCTACCCGACGGTCGAGGCCGTGGTGCGCATGGGCAAGAAGCTGGAAACCGCCACCGACGGCCGCCTTACCATTCAGATGTTCCCGTCGATGCAGCTTGGCGGCGAAAAGGAGATGATCGAGCAGGCCCAGCTCGGCGCGCTGCAGATGGCCCGGATTTCCGTTGGCGCCGTCGGCCCTGTCGTGGACGACGTCAACGTCTTCAACATGCCGTTCGTCTTCCGCGATTCCAAGCATATGGAAGCGGTGATCGATGGCGAGATCGGCGACGAGCTGCTGGCGAAGATTTCGGCGAATGAGAAGACCAATCTGATCGCGCTGTGCTGGATGAATGCGGGCTCGCGCAACATCTACAACAGCAAGCGGCCGATCAAGACGATGGCGGATTTGAAGGGCCTCAAGGTCCGCATGATGGGCAATCCGCTGTTCGTCGATACGATGAACGCGCTTGGCGGCAACGGCGTCGCCCTGGGCTTCGACCAGGTCTTCAGTTCGATGCAGACCGGCGTCATCGACGGCGCGGAGAACAACCCGCCCTCCTTCATCGCCCAGAACCACAATCAGGTCGCCAAATACTTCACCATGACCGAGCATCTGATCATTCCCGAACTGCTCGTGTTCTCGAAGATCTCGTGGCAGAAACTGACGCCGGCGGATCAGGCGTTGATCAAGAAACTGTCGAAGGAATGTCAGGCCGAACAGCGCGTGCTGTGGCACGAGGCGGAGAAAGTCGCGATCGACAAGATGAAGGCCGCCGGCACCGAGATGATCATGGACGTCGACAAGAAGCCGTGGCGCGAGGCGGTCAAGCCGGTGTGGGACAAGTACGGCGCCAAATATGCCGAGATGGTCAAGCGCATCGACGCCGTGAAGTAGGCCCGGCGGATGAGTACGCAGACTGGAGTGGCCGGCGATCCCGGAGCCGGACTGTTCCGCAGTGCCATGAACGCAGTCTACTGGACCGGCGCCGTGATCGCGTGTGCGGCGCTCGTCCTGGTCTCGGCGATCATTCCCTGGGCGGTTTACACCCGCTACGTTCTCAACAGCGCCTCGTCCTGGCCTGAGCCGCTGGCCGTCTTGCTGACGGTTGGCATCACCTTCATCGGCGCCGCGAATTGCTATCGCCAGCGCATCCACATGAACATGACCGTGGGCACCGATCTTCTGCCCCCTCGCCTGCGCGGGGCAGCAGCCGTGATCAGCGAACTGCTGATGGGGGCCGTGGCGGTTTTCATGATGGTGTGGGGCATGAAGCTCGCTCTGGCGACTTGGGGAAATTCAGTCGATGAGTTTCCCTGGCTTTCCGTCGGCATCACTTACCTGCCGATCCCGATCAGCGGCGCGATGATGCTGCTGTTCGTGATCGAACGGCTGACCATCGGGCCTCCGCCGTCAAGCGGCGGCGATCCCCACGTCCCTATAGAATAACGTTTCTCTTCCAGCACGGACGTCCGATGGATATCGCAGTTCTCCTTCTCAGCATGTGTGTGTTCTTCGCCATCGGCATGCCGATCGCCTATGCCATGGCGCTGTCCGCGCTGGTCGGCGCGCTGTGGATCGACCTTCCGGTCGCCGCGATCATGCAGCAACTGTCCAGCGGTGTCGGCAAGGTGTCGATGCTGACCATTCCGTTTTTTGTCCTGGCCGGCGCGATCATGGCCGAGGGCGGCATGGCGCGACGGTTGGTGGATTTTGCAGCCGTCATCGTCGGCTTCACGCGCATTCGCGGCGGACTGTCCCAAGTCAATATTCTTGCCACGACGATCATGAGCGGCATCTCCGGCTCTTCCGTCGCCGATACGTCCGCGATCGGCTCGGTCATGATCCCGCAGATGGCCAAAAAGGGTTACCCGCGGGTCTTCGCAACGAACGTCACCATCAGCGCCTCGCTGCAGGCCATCGTCGTGCCGCCGAGCCACAACGCCGTGATCTATTCGCTGGCGACCGGCGGGGTCGTCTCGATCACGAGCCTGTTCCTGGCGGGAATCCTGCCCGGCTTGCTGCTGGGCTTTTCGCTGATGCTGTTGTGCTTGTTCTACGCCTATCGCGACAAGCATCCGAAGGGCGAGCCGGTGCCGATCCGACAGGCCGCCAAAATGCTGGTCGAAGCCCTCTGGGGCATCGTGACGCTTGTGATCGTGCTCGGCGGCATCCTCACGGGCGTCTTTACGCCGATCGAGGCCGGCGCGGTGGCCTGCGTCTGGGCGTTCTTCGTCACCATGTTCATCTACCGCGACTACAAATGGTCGGAACTGCCGCAGCTGGCCTACCGGACGCTGCAGACCGTGGCCATGGTGCTGACGCTGGTCGCCACCGCATCCTGCTTCGGCTACATCGCCGCCGTGATGCAGATGCCCGCCAAGATGACGGAATTCTTCGTCGCCATTTCAGCCAATAAATACGTGCTGCTGATGTGGCTCAACATCATGCTGCTGGTGCTGGGCACGGCGCTCGATCTCGCGCCGCTGTTGCTGATCTGCACGCCGATCCTGCTGCCGGTGGTCAAGAGCTTCGGCATCGATCCCGTGCATTTCGGCATCGTCATGCTGCTCAATCTGGGCATCGGCCTGTTGACGCCGCCGGTGGGTACAACGTTGTTCGTCGGTTGCGCGATCGGCAAGGTGTCGGTCGACGACATCATGCGCGAGATCTGGCCGTTCTATTACGTGATGTTCGCGGTGCTGATGATCGTGACCTACATCCCCGCCGTGTCGCTGTGGTTGCCGCACTCGTTCGGGTTTCACTAGCTAAAGCGTTTTCGAGCGAAAGCCTGCCCCGGACTTGATCCGGGGTGGACACCGGTTCGCGTTAAGAAAATGCGTCAAGACAAATAACTAGGTAGCCGCATATTCGCGCCAGCCCTTGGCGCGTAAGGCGCAGGCCGGGCATTCGCCGCAGCCATAGCCCCAATCGTGCTGGTCGCCCCGCTCGCCGAGATAACAGGTGTGAGAATGTTCGCGGATCAGGTCGACCAGCCCTGCCCCGCCGAGATCATGTGCAAGCTTCCAGGTCGAGGCCTTGTCCAGCCACATCAGCGGTGTGTGCAGTTCGAATTGTCTGGCCATGCCAAGATTGAGCGCGGATTGCAGCGCCTTGATGGTCTCGTCACGGCAATCCGGATAGCCGGAATAATCCGTCTCGCACATGCCGCCGATGATGTGGCGGATGCCGCGCCGGTACGCCAGCGCCGCTGCAAACGTCAAAAACACCAGATTGCGGCCGGGCACGAACGTATTGGGCAGCCCGTCCTCGCCCATCGCGATGGCGACATCGCGCGTCAACGCGGTGTCGGAAATCTCCGCCAGCGTCGGAATCTCCAGCGTATGGCTCTCCCCGAGCCTCGCGGCCCAATCCGGCTGCAATGATTTGATGCCCGATAGCAGACGATCCCGGCACCCAAGCTCAATTGCGTGGCGCTGGCCGTAGCTGAATCCCAACATTTCCACGCGCGCGAAGCGCTGCAGGGCCCAGGCCAGGCAGGTGGTGGAATCCTGTCCGCCGGAAAACAGCACCAGCGCGGTTTCGGATTGGAACGGATCGCTCATGGAGCCCCATTACCATTCCCGGGCGCGCAGGCCAATCGGTGGAAATCAATCCGGTTTCGGCGCGTTCCGCTGGGATCGGTTCGCCGCTTGCGGCATAAAGCCAAGGTCTGTCCTTTCCCCGGCGTCGGTAAACCCATGACCCCTTCCCGCGATATTTCCCGGCTGCTCGAAATCATGGCGGCGCTGCGCACGCCGGTCACCGGTTGCCCGTGGGATCTGGAACAGAATTTTGCGACGATTGCGCCCTACACCATCGAAGAGGCCCATGAGGTCGTCGACGCCATCACCCGCGGCGATCTCGATGATCTCCGTGAGGAACTCGGCGATCTCCTGCTGCAGGTCGTCTATCATGCGCGTATGGCCGAAGAACAGAACGCCTTTGCTTTCGGCGACGTAGTCGAGGCGATCACGAAAAAGATGATAAGGCGGCACCCGCACGTCTTCGCCGACAAGGACGGCAACATCGAGCCGGCCGGCGTCAAGAGCGCCTGGGAGCGCATCAAGGCCGAGGAGAAGGCCGAACGCGCCGCGCGCCGGCCGCCGGAGCCGGCCGGACCCAAATCGTTGCTATCGAGCGTCAAGGCCGGTCAGCCCGCGCTGACGCGCGCGATGGAATTGCAGCGCAAGGCCTCGACCGTCGGCTTCGACTGGAACGATCCTCGGGCCGTGCTGCATAAAATCCGCGAAGAGGCCGACGAGATCGAGGCCGCGCTCGACAAGGGCGATACCGAGGAGCTCGCAAGCGAGACCGGCGACCTCCTGTTCGCCCTGGTCAATCTGGCGCGGCATGTCGGCGCCGATCCCGAAGCCGCGCTGCGCGGCACCAACGCGAAATTCGAGCGCCGCTTTGCCTACATCGAGCGCGCGTTGACGGCCAAGGGCCGCTCGCTCGATAACGCCTCGCTCGCCGAGATGGACGCATTGTGGAATGAGGCCAAGGGCGAGGAGCGGCCGGCGGAGCCGACAACGGTAGCGAAGGCTTGAACCTGCATCAGCTGGCCGATACCGTCCCGCGATATTGTCTCAATTGAGGGGCCATGCCTTTGACCGGTTTGGTGAGCCAACTGCTTCCTTTCGTGGCGGCCGCCAGCCTTGGCCTTCTCGCTGGTGCATTGCTGGCCGAAGACCGGCTGCTGCTGCCTTACTGGCGCACGCTGTCTGCGGACACGTTCTACGAGCTACATCCAAGCTATGGGCCGCGCCTGTACCGCTTCTTTGCGCCGCTGACAACGGCTGCGCCAATGGCCGCTGTGCTGGCTGCGATACAGATCGTGCTGCAATCCGAGGGGGTTGGGCCGCGCACCACCGCGGCGATCACCGCAGCCGTTCTGGCGTGGAGTCTGGTCGCGATCTATTTGGTTTATTTCAGGTCGGCGAACGATGCTTTTGCACGGCACGCGGTGTCGCCTGAGGATTTGTCGGCCGTACTGGCGCGCTGGGCCGGCTGGCATCGGGCGCGTGTGCTGATCTGCCTGGCAGCGTTCGCCCTGTCGCTTGTTGCCCTCGCGGCCTAGGCCGCGTGGGGCACGGCCCCGAACCGAGACACCACGATATCGCGCTTGGTCTCGTCTACCCGCACCGTCATGTCGAACCGCTCGCCGTGAAGCTCCTTGGTGAGCACTTCGGCGTTACGATGCAGCCAGCTGATGCCGGCGCCATCGGAGGCGTCGATCGAAAGATCGAGCGTCATGCGGAAGGCGGCGAGCCGATCCTCGATCGCGGTTAGCAGAGCTTCGATCCCCTCGCCGGTCTCGGCGGAAACCAGAAAGCACGGCCGCTCCGGCGGTCGGCGCGCGGCGATGTTGCGCAGATTGTCGCGCTCTTCGGGATCGAAGCGATCGATCTTGTTCCAGACTTCGAGGATGCGCACGCCAGCTTCCGGATCGATCCCCAGTTGGCGCAGCACGGCGTCGACGTCGCGCTCCTGCGCCTCCGCGTCCTCATGCGAGATGTCGCGAACGTGCAGGATGATATCCGCTTCGAGCACCTCTTCCAGCGTGGCGCGAAACGCCGCGACCAGTTGCGTCGGCAAATTGGAGATGAATCCCACGGTGTCCGACAGCATCGCCTTGCCGCCATGCGGCAGAGTCAGCGCGCGCAATGTAGGATCCAACGTAGCAAAGAGCATGTCGGCGGCCTGCACGTCGGCACGCGTCAGGCGGTTGAACAGCGTCGATTTGCCGGCGTTGGTGTAGCCGACCAGTGCGACGACGCGATACGGCACCCGCTGCCGGCCGGCACGATGCAGCCGTCGCGTCGCCTGCACCTTCTTGATTTCGTTCTCAAGGCGCGTGATGCGGTCGCCGATCAGGCGGCGGTCGGCCTCGATCTGGGTCTCGCCGGGGCCGCCCATGAATCCGAAGCCGCCGCGCTGGCGCTCCAGATGGGTCCATGATCGCACCAGCCGGCTGCGCTGATAATTCAAATGCGCAAGCTCGACCTGCAGCGAGCCTTCCTTGGTCTTGGCGCGACGGCCGAAGATTTCCAGAATCAATCCGGTACGGTCGAGCACCTTGGTGTCCCAGGCCTTCTCGAGATTGCGCTGCTGGATCGGCGACAACGCGCAGTCCATCACCACGAGTTCGATGTCATGGCCTTTGATGAGGCCGAGGATCTCCTCGACCTTGCCCTTGCCGAGATAGGTCGCGGGCCTGATCTGGCTGATCGGAGCGATCAGGGAATCGGCGACCGCCAGGTCGATGGCGCGCGCCAGACCTGCGGCCTCCTCCAGCCGCGCCTCGGAATCGCGCACAGCCTCGTTCGCCTGCGCATCGGCGTCGCCGCGGCGCATACGCAAATAAGGACCGATGACGATCACCCGCCCGGTCTGTCTGCCCCCCGCCGACCGCGGACGGTCGGCGCCCCCTTCACGATTGAGGGGTTCCAATCAGGTCACTCTCAAGCCGGAGCATCCTCACCGCCTTCGAACAACTGGATCGGAGCGCCCGGCATGATGGTCGAGATCGCGTGCTTGTATACAAGCTGCGAGTGACCGTCGCGCCGAAGCAGCAGGCAGAAATTGTCGAACCAGGTGACAATCCCCTGCAGCTTTACTCCGTTGACCAGAAAGATCGTTAGTGGCGTTTTGGTTTTGCGAACGTGATTTAGGAAGGTGTCTTGTAGGTTTTGTGCGCGGTCTGCCGCCATTGTTTTTGTCCCGCCGTCTTGTGCTTCTTTTTATTTAACCGGTTGTTGCTCTCTCACGGAGCCTGCCCCGGTCGCCGGCTTCCCCTGAGATCCCCCTCTGGTCGGCTCGGCGGAATGATTAGAAGGCAGGCGCGCTTTTTAGGCAAGCCAGTTCGCGCGTCACCCCCGCGGAACCCAGTGACCATTCTCCGTAAAACTCCGGAAAGAGACGAATATTCTCAAGCAAGTGCATGGATCGGCGCGGCCGCCGGCCGGATGCCGATCGGCATAAACTTCAACCAACCCCGAGCGCTTTGAGCTTGCGATGCAGGGCCGAGCGCTCCATGCCGACGAATTCCGCTGTGCGAGAGATGTTGCCCGAGAACCGGCTGATCTGGGCAATCAGATAATCGCGCTCGAACACTTCGCGCGCTTCGCGCAGCGGCAAGCCCATGATGTGCTCGCCATTGTTGCTGGTCGGCATGGCCGGCACCATCGAGCCGACGTCCTGCGGCAGCATGTCGGCAGTGACGATCGCTTCCGGCCCGCCGCCGGCCAGAATCATCACCCGCTCGACGTTGTTGCGGAGCTGGCGGACGTTGCCGGGCCACACATGCGACTGCAGTACCGCCATCGCATCCTGGCCAATTTGGCGTTTCGGCAAGCCGGTCGCGATCGAAATCTGATCCATGAAGTAGTCGATCAGTTCGGGAATATCTTCGCGGCGTTCCGACAGCGGGGGCACCCGGATCGGCACCACCGATAGCCGGTGATAAAGGTCCTCGCGGAATCGCCCTTCGGCGATCTCCTCTTCCAGATTGCGCGCGGTCGAGGAGACGATGCGGACGTCGACATGGACCTTGGCGGTGCCGCCCGAACGCTGGAAGGTCTGATCGACCAGCACGCGCAGGATCTTGTTCTGGGTTTCGCGCGGCATGTCGGCGATTTCGTCGATGAACAGCGTGCCGCCATGAGCCTCTTCGAGCGCGCCGGCCTTGCGCGCCTGTTCGCCATTGGTCTGCTCGACCCCGAACATTTCGACTTCCATCCGCTCCGGCGTGATCGCCGCTGCGTTGATGACGACGAACGGCCCTTCGGCGCGGCTCGAGGCGTGATGCAGTGTCCGCGCCGCCAGCTCCTTGCCTGAACCAGGAGGGCCGACGATCAGGATGCGGCTGTTGGCCTTGGCGGCCCGGTCGACGGTCTGGCGCAGCTGGTTCATGCAGGCCGAGCGCCCGGTCAGAACGCTAGCAGCCGGAGCCAGTTGCTTGAGTTCTTTTACCTCGCGCTTGAGGCGCGAGGTTTCCAGCGCCCGCGTCGCCACCAGGATCAGGCGGTCCGATTTGAAGGGCTTTTCGATGAAGTCATAGGCGCCGCGCTTGATGGCGGCGACCGCGGTCTCGATGTTGCCGTGGCCGGAGATCATCACCACCGGCACGTCGGCGTGATCCTTCTTGATTTGCTCGAGCAATTGCAGGCCGTCGAGCTTGGAGCCCTGCAGCCAGATGTCGAGAAACACCAGATGGGGGCGGCGGTTGGCGATCTCGGCAAGCGCCGAATCGCTGTCACGCGCGGTCCGGGTGCTGAAACCCTCATCGTCCAGAATGCCCGCAACAAGGTCCCGGATATCTGCTTCGTCGTCGACAATCAGAATGTCACTGGCCATGGGTTACACCTGTCTTGTCAGTTGCCTGTTGCGGCTTTGATTTTTGGTTCATCATTAGTCGCGTTTGCCGCCTCATTGGTTTCGGAAGCCGGCGCTTTTGTTTCGTCGCCCTGCTCTTTTACGGCCGCAGCCGGTTCTTTCGATTCGGCCTTCGGCGCCTGGCCGGAGACGGCAAAGCGGAGCCGCATCCAGGCCCCGCGCTGCCCCGGCCGGAAGTCAGAGGCATCCTTGAGCTCGATGCGGCCGCCATGGTCTTCCAGCACCCGCCCGACGATCGCGAGCCCAAGGCCGGTGCCCTTCTGCCGCGTCGTCACGTAAGGCTCTAGCAGGCGCGAACGCGCGGTCTTCGGCAGGCCGATACCGTTGTCTATCACGTCGATCACGATGTCGTCGTTCTCTTGCGCGGCGACGACATCGATACGACCCTTGCCAAGCTCGTCCGGCGGAACCTGCTCGATTGCTTCGGTCGCGTTCTTGATGATGTTGGTCAAAGCCTGCGAAATCAGCCGGCGGTCGAACTGCGCCCGGATCGGGTCTTGCTTGATTTCGGTCTCGATATCGAGGTCGGGATGCCCGACCTTCATCAGGAATACCGCCTGCCGTACGGTATCGGCGACGTCCTCGCCTTCCATTACCGGCTTCGGCATCCGCGCAAAGCGGGAGAACTCGTCGACCATCCGCCTGATATCGTCGACCTGCCGCACGATGGTGTCGGTGCACTGCTCGAAGATACCCTTGTCCTCGATAATGACCTTGCCGAACTTGCGGCGGATACGTTCGGCCGAAAGCTGGATCGGCGTCAGCGGATTCTTGATTTCGTGGGCGATGCGGCGCGCCACGTCGCCCCAGGCCGAGGTGCGCTGCGCGGAGACCAGATCCGTGATGTCATCGAGCGTGATGATGTAACTGTCGCGCGATTGCCCGGTCTGTTCGGCGCTGACGCGGACCGACAGATTACTCTCATGGCCGTCGCGGGTGATGGTGATCTGGCCCTGCACCAGCTTCTGCGTACCCTCGCGCGCGGTTTTCATCATGTCGTCGAGTTCGGGCAGCACGTCCGACAGCGGATGATCGAGCGTTTCTGATTCCACGTGACCGATGAGTTTTTCCGCCGAACGGTTCAGGATACCGACGCTGCCGGAGGCATCGACGCCGATGATGCCCGCGCTGGCCGAGGACAGCACCGCTTCGATGAAACGGCGGCGGCTGTCGATCAGGTCGCTGGCGCTGACCAGTTCGTCGCGCTGGGTGCGCAGTTCCTGGGTCATCTTGTTGAAGGTCTCGCCCAATTGGGCCAGATCGCCTTCCGATTTATGGACGGGTACCTGGACATGCAGATCGCCGGTGGAGACGATGTTGGCGGCGCTCATCAAATTACGGATCGGCGCCACCAGCCAGTTGGCAAAGTTCAACCCGATCAGCACTGACGCCATCAGGATCGTAAGCGCGATCACTGCGAACATCAGCGCGAAAGCGACCTGAATGCCGAGCCGGCGTGCTTCGATCTGGGCATATTCGGCGACGCTGGCCTGGGTCTGCCGCAACTGGCCAACCACCCGTGCATCGAGCAGGCGCGCGACGTAGAGAAAGGTATCGTCGAAGGCCCGCAGGCGGACCACCGCTGCGACGTAATTCTCCTCCGGGAAAACCGAAATCTCGGGTTTGTCCTCGCCGACATTGTCGAGCAATTCCTTTGGCGGCGTCGCAAAGGCTTGCCTGATGCCGGTTTGCGCAGACACCACGACGTTGCCTTCCTTGTCGAGCAGCATCGTGCCCGGCAAGTTGCGCTTGGAGGCACTCGCCGTCAGCAATTCCAGAAACGTACGCCGGTCCTGGACGAACAACGGCCACGCGTTGGCGATATCATTGGCCATGCCCAGGATGTCGCCATTGATGAGCTGCGCGTGCTCGTACGTGTAGGCCCGCGCGATGATCAGCGAATTCTGGATCACCTCCCGCGTCGGGCCCGAGAATAGCCGGTCGAGGCCGCGATCGATGGTGATGTTGGCCACGATCGCCACCAGCACCGCCGGCAGCACGGCAATCACCGAGAAAAGACCCACGATCTGGACGTGCAGCCTTGCCGCCGCCTTGCCACGGCGCCGCGCCTGCACCACCAGCCAGACTTCGCGGATGATGATGGCAACCAGCAGCAGGATGGTCGCGGCATTGATCAACAGGAAGGAGTAGACGACGTTGCGCGAAGGTTCGATCGGCGTCAGGCCGCTGAGCACGACAAAGGTCAGGAACGCCGACAGCAGCGCGATCCCGACGGCAAACGGCGCCACCCATTTCCGCAGGATTCCTCCTGTGGATTGGGCAAGCGACGGGTCAAACGTAGGCGCCGAGGTCTCTGCGGTGGTCATTCCGGCAATCGGTGAGCTGAAAGGCTTTGTGTCCGCCTGCCGCGGACTGATGCATTCATATCACAATGTTGCCAAATTGCGACAATTCCGCGGCGCACCCCGCCGCGAAAGCGTTCGATACCAGGATTTCGACGAGATCTAACCGGCTAGCCCCCGCTGCGGTAGACCTGAATATCCAGATCCCTGATCTTCTTCCGCAGCGTATTGCGGTTGAGGCCGAGCAAATCGGCGGCGCGGATTTGGTTGCCCCGTGTCGCCGCGAGCGCCGCCGTGAGCAGCGGCACCTCGATTTCCTTGAGGATGCGATGGTAGAGGCCCGGCGGCGGGACGCCGTTCGGGAAGCCCGAGAAGTGCGACGACAGGTAGGCCTCGACCGCGCCGCCGAGATTCTCGACACCGAGCGGCACATTGCCCCCCGACGCCACGGCCGGCGGCGCCAACTCGCCGTCGATCACTGAGCCCGTGATGACGTCCTGCGGATAGAGCGCTGCGAGCCGGCGTGCGAGATTTTCAAGCTCGCGCACGTTGCCAGGCCAGCGGTGCTGCTTGAGCCGCTCCAGCGCCAGCGTATCCAGCTTCTTGGGCGGCAGCCCGTCTTTCTCGGCGAGCGAAAAGAAATGCCGGATCAGGTCGGGCAGATCCTCGATGCGCTCGCGCAGCGGCGGCAGCCGCAGCGGCACCACGTTGAGACGGAAGAACAGGTCTTCCCGGAACAGGCCCTGCTGAATCAGGATGCGCAGGTCCTTGTTGCTCGCCGCCACGATCCGCACGTCGGTCTTGATCGGGGTGCGCCCGCCCACCGTGGTGTATTCGCCCTGCTGCAGTACCCGCAGCAACCTGGTTTGCGCTTCCATCGGCATGTCGCCGATTTCGTCGAGAAACAGCGTACCGCCCTCGGCCTGTTCGAACCGGCCGGAAGCCCGCGTATTGGCGCCGGTGAACGCGCCGCGTTCATGGCCGAACAGTTCGGACTCGATCAGATCGCGCGGGATTGCCGCCATGTTGACCGCCACGAAGGGGCCGTTGCGCCGCTTGCCGTAGTCATGCAGCGCGCGAGCGACCAACTCCTTGCCGGTGCCGGATTCACCGGAGATCATCACCGTGAGGTCGGTCTGCATCAGACGCGCCAGCACGCGGTAGATTTCCTGCATTGCCGGCGAGCGGCCGACCAGCGGGATAGAGTCGAATTCGCCTTCGTCGGCAGAACTCGCCACGCGCTCCTTCGGCTCCGCCAAGGCGCGCCCGACGATCGTGATCAGCTCCTTCAGGTCGAACGGCTTCGGCAGATATTCATAGGCGCCACGCTCCGAGGCCCGGATCGCCGTCATGAAGGTGTTCTGCGCGCTCATGACGATGACGGGAAGGTTCGGCCGCATCTTCTTGATCCGCGGCAGCAGGTCGAACGCATTCTCGTCGGGCATCACGACGTCGGTGATGACGAGGTCGCCCTCGCCCTGGCTCACCCATCGCCACAGCGTCGCCGCGTTTCCGGTCAGGCGCACCTCGTATCCGGCGCGCGAGAGAGCCTGGTTTAGAACTGTGCGGATGGCGGTGTCGTCATCAGCGACAAGTATACTACCTGCGGGCATCATTATTCCTCATCTTGCGGCCTGTGAGGCAGGCGATGGCGTACCCGAAACGTCATCGCGATTGCTTTGGTCGAATTGTTTGGTGGAGCTGAACATCGGCAGCAGCACGCGGAACGTCGTCTTCCGCGGCTGGGATTCGCATTCGATGATACCGCCGTGATCGCCGACGATTTTTGCGACGAGCGCGAGACCGAGCCCGCTGCCGGTTTGCTTGGTGGTCACGAACGGATCGAACAGGTTCGGCAACAGGTCTTCCGGCACGCCGGAGCCGTTGTCCTTGACGCAGAATTCAAGCGGCAGCGATACCCGCGACTTCTTGCCCGGTACCGACAGGCGGACCCCCGGGCGGAACGCGGTGGTGAGCTGGATTTCGGCGTCGCTGCCGAGATCGGCGACCGCTTCGGCGGCGTTCTTCACCAGATTGAGGAAGACCTGAATGAGCTGGTCCTGATTGGCCAGCACCGGCGGCAGCGACGGATCGTATTCCTCGACGAAGCGGACGTTGCGGGCAAAGCCCGATTGCGCCAGCCGTTTGACGTGGTCGAGCACGGAATGAATGTTGACCGGACCGCGCGCCACCGGCCGGTCGTCGCCGAACACTTCCATACGGTCGACCAGCGTGACGATGCGGTCGGCCTCGTCGCAGATCAGCCGCGTCAGCATACGGTCCTCGGATGAGGCCGCCTGCTCGAGCAATTGTGCCGCTCCGCGAATGCCGGACAACGGGTTCTTGATTTCATGCGCCAGCATCGCCGCCAGCGCGATCACCGAACGCGCCGCGCTCCGATGCGTCAATTGCCGGTCCATCTTGTCCGCGATCGTGCGCTCCTGCAGCATCACGACGATGTGGCCCGGCCGCTCCGTCAGCGGCGCGACGTGAAGATCGACCTGGCGGTCGCCGCCGATCCTGGGCGTACCGAGATCGACCTTGTATTCGTTGACCGGCGAGCCGCTCGATCGCACCTGATCGATCAGCGCCAGCAGCGGACTTCCGAATGGCACCAGTTCCTTCAGCGACTGTCGTTGCAGGAACTGGGTCGAAATCTCGAAAAAGGATTCCGCGGCGATGTTGGCGTCGACGATGCGCCCGTCGGGCGCGATCAGCAGCACCGGATTCGGCAGCGCATTGAGGATCGCATCGCTTTCGGACGGCAGTCGCCGGCGTTGTTCTGCGGCCGAATTCATGCTGCAGCACTCCATGCAAAATCGTCGTAGGCGTCCTCGAGCGATCGATGTACCCGGTGCGGATCCTCCGACGTCAGTATCTTTTGCCGCCAGCTCTTGAGTTTCTCCGCCGGCGCGCGGCTGCATTCGGCAGCGATCTCGAGCGCCCAGCCGAGATGCTTGCGCGCGTGCTTGAGGCCGATACGCAAACCGTAGAGACGGCAGACTTCGTCATAGAGCGCGCGGATGTGGGCGAGCTGTTCGGCCAGCGAGGGCGCGGCTTCGGGCGTTCCGGTTTGCAGCTGGCGTCCGATCTGGCCGGGCAGCCAGGGCTGTCCCTGCGCGCCGCGGCCGATCATCACGGCATCGGCGTCAGACATTTCGAGCGCGCTCACCGCCTTCTCGAACGACGTGATGTCGCCATTGACGACGAGCGGAACCGAGACCGCGTCCTTGACCGCGCGCACCGCGCTCCAGTCCGCCTCGCCCTTGTAGAACTGGCAGCGCGTGCGGCCGTGCACCGTGATCATCTGCACGCCGGCACCTTCCGCGCGGCGCGCGAGTTCGGGGGCGTTGAGCGAGCCGTGGTCCCAGCCGAGCCGCATCTTCAGCGTCACCGGAACCTTGACGGCAGCGATCGTCGCCTCGATCAGTTTGAGCGCATGGTCGAGATCGCGCATCAGCGCCGAGCCGGACTGGCCGCCGGTCACGTGACGCGCCGGGCAACCCATATTGATATCGATGATGTCGGCGCCGGCCGCCTCGGCAATCCTGGCCCCTTCCGCCATCCAGTGGGTTTGACAGCCTGCAAGCTGAACCACGTGCGGGCCGATCCCGGTCGCCTCGCAGCGCAACACCGACATCGGTCGGCCATGCACGAGATCGTCGCTGGCGGTCATCTCTGACACGACGAGTCCCGCCCCAAGGGCGGCGGCAAGGCGTCGAAAGGGGGCGTCGGTAACGCCGGACATCGGCGCCAGGAGAACCCGGTTGGCGACCGAAATATCGCCTATCTTCAACGTCTTAGGGCGTGGGTCGTCCAGGCCGGTCACGGTGTTCTCATTGGTCTGGCAGCAGCGGCATTGCTACTGTCGGCGCATATTGTGAGCACAAATCTTGTGCAGTCAAGCTTCATGCCTACACTTTAGACAGTTCTATCATTTGTGCAAGTGCACTGCAACAAAAACTGCTTTTCCCACAGCTATTGGGAAACGCTCTGTTTTTACGCATTCGGCATGGTAAGGGCTGTGCGCCGCAGGGGCCCGATCCCCTCTCCTCAACCCGATCCGTCCGTAATTGAGTCAAATGTCGAAACCCGAGCGTACAGCAGCCATCCTCGTCGCAGCCGGGCGCGGACTTCGCGCCGGCGCGGGAGGGCCCAAACAATACCGTACGATCGGCGGGCAGACCGTGATCTTCCGCGCGATGGAAGCGTTCTGCCGCCACCCCGACGTCTTCGCCGTGCAACCGGTTGTGAATCCCGACGACGCAGCGGTCTTCAATGAGGCCGTCGCCGGTTTGCGCCATCACCCCCCCACCAACGGCGGCGCGACGCGCCAGGCGTCGGTGCATGCCGGGCTCGAGGCGCTGGCCAGCGAGAAGCCCGACATCGTTCTGATCCATGACGCGGCGCGGCCATTCGTGACACCGGCGGTGATTTCGCGCGCGATCGACGCCGCCGGCCGCACCGGCGCCGCCGTGCCGGCGATCGCCGTCACCGATACGATCAAACAGGTCGGTGAGGCCGGCGATGTGGAAGCCACGCCGGACCGCGCGCGGCTGCGCATCGCCCAGACGCCGCAGGCGTTTCGTTTCGACGTGATCCTCGAAGCGCATCGCCGCGCCGCGCGCGAGGGCCGCAGCGATTTCACCGATGATGCCGCGCTCGCCGAATGGGCGGGATTGACGGTGGCGACCTTTGAAGGCGATCCTGCGAACATGAAGCTCACGACCCCTGAAGATTTCGTCCGCGAGGAAGCCCGCCTCGGCGCCATGCTCGGCGACATCAGGACCGGCACCGGTTACGACGTGCACGCCTTCGGCGACGGCGATCATCTGATGATCTGCGGCGTCCGCGTGCCGCACACCCGCGGCTTTCTCGCCCATTCCGACGGCGACGTCGGCCTGCACGCCATGGTCGATGCCATCCTCGGCGCGCTGGCGGACGGAGATATCGGTTCGCACTTCCCGCCCAGCGATCCGCAGTGGAAAGGCGCCGCTTCCGACAAGTTCCTCAAATATGCGGTCGATCGCGTCACCGCCCGCGGCGGCCGCATCGCCAATCTCGAGGTCACCTTGATCTGCGAGCGACCCAAGATCGGCCCGCTGCGCGATGTCATGCGCGCGCGCATCGCCGAGATCACCGGGCTCGACATCTCTCGCGTCGCTGTCAAGGCGACCACCAGCGAACGGCTTGGCTTTACCGGCCGCGAGGAAGGCATCGCCGCGACCGCGAGCGCCACCATCCGTCTGCCTTGGGACGATCAAGGTCGGAGCGAATAGCATGAGCGGCAGCGACGCCCGCGCCCTCTCCCGCTCGCTGCTCGATCTGTGCCGGATGCGCAAGCTGACGATTGCGACCGCGGAATCCTGCACTGGCGGCCTGGTCGCGGGCGCGCTCACGGATATTCCCGGCTCCTCCGACGTCATTGACCGCGGCTTTGTCACATATTCCAACGATGCCAAGCGCGCGATGCTCGGCGTCAAGGTAACGACGCTGGCGACCTTCGGCGCGGTCAGCAAGGAAACCGCCACCGCGATGGCGGTCGGCGCCCTGGAGAAGGCCGGCGTTGACCTCGCCGTCTCCATCACCGGCATTGCCGGTCCCGGTGGCGCCACACCCGGCAAGCCGGTTGGGCTCGTGCATTTCGCGGTCGCCTCGCGCGACGGCCGCATCCTGCACCGCGAATGCCGTTTCGGCGCCATCGGCCGTACCACCGTGCGCCAGCGCTCGGTGGTCGAGGCGCTGCGCATGCTGATGGAACTGGCGCGCGGACCGCAGGCATCCGTCAAACCGCGCCGCGAGGCCGTCAGCCGGCTCCGCCCGCGTGTCGCGCGTTCGACCCGGGGCAGCGCCGTCAAGCGACGACGGCCGCCGAGATCCTAGCGAACCGCCTCATCACTTCGCCGCGGCCAAAGCCTTGGCGCGGGTTTCGCTGAGCGAAGCCGCCGGCGTCAGCGCCTCCGGGCTGATCGTGAGTTCGATGATCGCCGGCAAGCGCGAAGCCACCGCCTCGTCGAAGGCCTTTGCAAAATCTTCGGTACGGTCGACCCGGGCGCCGAAGCCGCCAGAGGCACGCGCGAGTGCGGCGAAATCCGGGTTCGCCAGATTGGTGCCGGAAACCCGGCCAGGATAATGCCGCTCCTGATGCATGCGGATGGTTCCGTACATGCCGTTGTTGCAAACGATCACGATGAGGGGCAGCCGATTCTCGACCGCGGTCATAAACTCGTTGCCGGTCATCTGGAAGCAGCCGTCGCCGGCGAATGCGATCACCGGCCGGTTCGGATGCAGATGCTTGGCCGCAACCGCCGCCGGCAAGCCGTATCCCATTGAACCGGATGTCGGCGCGAGTTCGGTCCGGAACTGCCGATAGCGCCAGAAGCGATGAACCCAGACGGCGTAATTGCCGGCGCCGTTGCAGATGATCGCATCCTCCGGCAGCCGCTCGCTGAGATCACGCACGATACGCGAAAGCTGAACATCGCCGGGCGAACGGGTCGGCTCGGCAAAGGCGAGATAATCGGCATGCGCCGCCTTGAGTTCGTCGCCGCGCGGCTGATGCTTCGGTTTCAGTCGGCTGATCGCGGCCGCGAACGCCGCGCTCCCGGAAATGATGCCCAATTTCGGCGCATAGACGCGGCCGATCTCCTCGGGATCCGGATAGATGTGAACCAGCGGCTGTTTCGGCTGCGGAATGTCGAACAGGCTGTAGCCCGATGTCGTGATTTCCCCGAGCCGGGTGCCGAGCGCGATGATCAGATCGCTGTCACGAATCCGTTCGGCGAATTTCGGGGAGATGCCGATGCCGACATGGCCGGCGTACGCAGCGTGCAGATTGTCGAAATAATCCTGGCACCGGAATGAAGCGCTGACGGGCACCTCATGCGCGGTCGCGAAGGTTTCGAGGTCGCGGCGCGCTTTATCGCTCCATCCGCCGCCGCCCACGATCAACAACGGCTTGCGTGCCGCGGCCAGCAACTCCTCGAACTGTTGCAGGCTTTCCGCGCCGGGCGCGACGGTTTGCGGCTTGTAAGGCTGCGCATCCGGAACGTCAGCCTCGTCGGTCAGCATGTCCTCGGGCAGCGCCAGCACCACCGGTCCGGGCCGACCGGAGGTGGCCGTATAAAACGCCCGCGAGATGAATTCCGGAATCCGCCGCGCGTCGTCGATCTGCGCCACCCATTTGGTCATCGGCCCGAACATCTGCCGGTAGTCGATTTCCTGGAACGCTTCGCGTTCCATCATGTCCCGCCCGACCTGGCCGAGCAGCAGGATCATCGGCGTCGAATCCTGAAATGCGACATGAACGCCCGCGGAGGCGTTGGTGGCGCCGGGGCCGCGCGTCGCAAAGGCGATGCCGGGCTTTCCGGTGAGCTTGCCATAGGCGTCCGCCATCATGGCCGCCCCGCCCTCATGCCGGGAATTGACGAAGCGGACCCGCTGGTTCTGGTACATGCCGTCCAGCGCGGCCAGAAAACTTTCCCCGGGCACGCCGAACACCGTGTCGGCGCCGTGCAGGGCCAGTTGATCGATCAGAATGTGCCCGCCGGTTCGCATGGGTGCCTTGATGTCCATCACTTGGTCCTTCCGTTCCGCAGAGCCTTTTCCGTTCCGATAAAATCGGAACGGGGTTCTAGTTTTTTGTTTGACGCGTTTTGTTCACGCGAACCGGTATCCACCCTCGGATCAAGTCCGAGGGCATGCTTCGCTTGAAAACGCTCTGAATCGTATAGCATTCAACCGCCTTGATTTCGATCTTGCGGCCGGACGCGGGCCTCGACGCCGGTGACGGCCTCGTAAGCCTTGATCACGGCGGTGCAGGACTCGCCGTCATGACCGAGCAAGGCGGCCTGCCGGTAGGTCTGGTGCACGGCATCGGCCATGAAACCCGGCAATCCGGCGTCTTCCAGCCAGCGCGCGTAATAGCGCACGTCCTTGCGGGCGTTCGCCAGCGACATCAGCGGGGTAAAGTCGCCGTCGAGCGTCGCCTGGCCATAGAGGTCGAGCATGCCGCTCTTGCCGCCGGCGGCCGAGATGATGGTGATCAGTTGCTTGAGATCGAGGCCGTCCTTCGCCGCCAGCGCAAACCCCTCGCACCACGCCGCAACGTTGGCAAAGGCGATGTAGTTGTGGATCAGCTTGAGGCGGATGGCGTGGCCGAGCGGTCCGATGTGGAAGATGTTCTCCGCATAGCGCTCGAAATAGGGCCTGAGCTCACCGAGCAAATCGGCCTCACCGCCGTAGAGCACGTTGACCTTGCCGGCGTCCGCATGCTTCGGGGTCCGCGTCATCGGCGCCTCGGCATAGCGCCCGCCGGCTGCACGCACCAGCCGATCGAGTTTATCGACCATTTGCGGGCTGCCCGTGGTGTGATCGACGATCACAAGCCCCGGCGCCGGGTGGGCAAGTAACCCGTCGGCCCCCGTCAGCAGCGCCTCGACGTCCTCGGCGGCATTGACGCAAATCATGATGATGCGGCATTCGCCGATGTCGCCAAGACCGCCCGCCGCCGTCGCGCCCTGGGATTTGGCGATGGCAACCGCCTCAGGGTTCAGGTCGTACGCCGTGACGGCGACGCCCTTGGCGAGGAGGTTCTTGACCAGCCCGCGCCCCATTCCGCCGAGACCGATGAAGCCAACGCGTTCCAATGCCGTCATGTCACGCCCGCTTTCCATAAACCACATCCGCCCGCTTTTCGAACGCCGCGGCAAAGCGCTGGAACGCGGTGTCGAACATCGTGCCCATCAGCATCGCCAGCATCCGGCTCTTGAATTCGTAGGACAAGAAGAAGCCGACATCGCAATCGGTTTCGGATTTGGGTTCGAAACTCCAGCGGTTTTCCAGATTGCTGAACGGGCCCTTCAGATACTCCACCATGATCTTCAGATTGGGACGGTCCAGCGTCACCCGGCTGGTGAAGGATTCCCGAATGAGCTTGAACGACACCGTCATGTCGGCGACCACGACCTCGGTGCCGTCAGGCTGCGCCGTGCGCTGACGGATTTTCAGCGAATGGCATAACGGCACGAATTCCGGATAGCGCTCGACGTCGGCGACCAGATCGAACATCTGCTGGGCGGTGTGATGCGCCCGCCGCTTGCTTGAAAACCTCGGCATCGGCTATCTCAGCGGGATCGCGCCGCGCGCGCCGCCTGCAGCTTGGCGAAATCATCGCCGGCATGATGCGAGGAGCGGGTCAGCGGGCTCGCCGACACCATCAGGAAGCCCTTGGTGTAGGCGACCTTCTCGTAGCCGGCGAACTCGTCCGGGGTCACGTAGCGCATCACGGCGTGGTGCTTGCGGGTCGGCTGCAGATATTGCCCGATGGTGAGGAAGTCGACGTCCGCCGAGCGCAGATCGTCCATCACCTGCAGCACCTCGTGGCGTTCCTCGCCGAGGCCCACCATGATGCCGGACTTGGTGAAGATGGTCGGATCGATTTCCTTGACCCGCTGCAGCAGCCGGATCGAATGGAAGTAGCGCGCGCCCGGACGCACCGTGAGATAGCGCGACGGCACGGTTTCCAGATTGTGGTTGAACACGTCGGGCTTTGCGGTCGCGACAATCTCCAGCGCGCCTTCCTTGCGCAGGAAATCCGGCGTCAGGATCTCGATCGTCGTGGTCGGACAGCGGGCGCGGATCGCGCGGATGGTTTGCGCAAAATGCTCGGCGCCGCCATCGGCGAGATCGTCGCGGTCCACTGAGGTCACGACGATATGGGCGAGCCCGAGCTTGAAGGTGGCCTCCGCGACATGTTCCGGTTCGGCGGCATCGAGCGCGCCGGGCATCCCGGTCTTGACGTTGCAGAACGCGCAGGCGCGGGTGCAGGTGTCCCCCATGATCATGAAGGTGGCGTGCTTCTTGTCCCAGCACTCGCCGATATTCGGGCAGCCGGCCTCCTCGCACACCGTGACGAGGCCGTTCTCTTTCACGATCTTCCGGGTATCGACGTAGCCGCGCGTGTTCGGCGCGCGGACGCGGATCCAGTCCGGCTTCGGCGGCGACAGCGCATCCGGCCGGTTCACCTTTTCGGGGTGGCGCGGGCGAACCTGGTTGGATGAAACGGTATCGACGAGAACGACCATTTGGAGCCTAAATATTCCTGGAGGCTTTAGCTAATCCGTGTCGCGTTGCGCCGCAACCTCGTTGCAGAAGGCGGCAACTGGGGTTGCGGAAACCTAGCAGAAGCAGGCACCATATTGGGAGCTTTCCTCCTGTTCCCGCTGATTCTCACCTCAAAATGGTTCAAATCACGAAATCGGCCGAGGCAAAGGCCCTTCGCCTCGGCAAAGCCCTGAAACGCGCGTTTTTTGCCCGCAGCGTGCATGAGGTCGCGCCCGACCTGATCGGCGCCACGCTGCTGCTCGACGGCGTCGGCGGCATCATTGTCGAGGTCGAGGCCTATCATCACACCGATCCGGCCGCGCATTCGTTCCGGGGCCCGACGCCGCGGAACCTCGTGATGTTCGGCCCGCCCGGCTTTTCCTACGTCTATCGCTCCTACGGCATTCACTGGTGCGTGAATTTCGTCTGCGAGAAAGAAGGCTCGGCCAGCGCGGTTCTGATCCGCGCGCTGCAGCCAACCCACGGCATTCCCGCGATGCGCCGCCGCCGCGGATTGCACGACGAGCGCACCCTGTGTTCGGGGCCCGGCAAATTGTGCGAGGCGCTGGGCATCACGATCAAGCACAGCGAATTGCCGCTCGATGCGCCGCCGATCAGCTTGCATGCGCGGATTGGCGACGCGGAAATCGTCACCGGCATTCGCATCGGCATCACCAAGGCCGTGGATTTTCCGTGGCGCTACGGGCTCAAGGGCTCGCGGTTTTTGAGCAAGGCGTTTTGAGGAAGCGTGCTCCGCTCTAGCGTCGTCCCGGCGAACTCAGATGCGCAATTGCGCATCAGGGGACCCGTACTCCGCAGCGGTTGTTGTTGGAGCAGGTCGCTAACGCCAGCGTTCCTACCGATGGGCCGCGGCGTATGGGTCCCGGCGTTCGCCGGGACGACGGCGGTGTTTGTCATTGCACCATCATCCAAACGCGACTTCGCATTCTCGCGACGGATTGCGCCCGAGGTTTGCAAGTAACTTCCTTGCCCTCGAAAATAGAGGGCGCAGGGAAGACCGGGTGCGCGCTGCACCCGCGGTCTCGTGTGCGAATTGTGCTAAGTAGGCTGCACACGAGCATACAGGGCAGCGGAGAACACCCAGCCTTCCCTGCGCAATGGCTTTACGGCTTATGACGCGCTCTCCCCGGTGAGACGGCCTCTATTGCCACCGTCGCCTCTCGGAAGCGTTAGCTCCCGCAGGACTTAACGCCGTTACGGGCGCCAGGACCACACGCTTTCGCCGTACGCTTCAGCCGCGACCGTCAATCGTAACTGTTACGTCCATCGCAACCCGCCCCTCGTCGTGACGACGGCCGACGCCCCTCTGAGTGGGACGGGATAACGCAAACTCGTAGAGATGATTTGCCCGACGGCGAAAGCGAAATATTTTTTATTTCGGGGCTTGACACAATTTCTGACAATCAGAAGTGATTTGCCCGTCGTGTCAGTTTGTCGCGGCGGTATCTCGCTTTTCACACCGCGTGATGGCACACGGCCTCGATGCGGTTGCCGTCGGGATCGCGCAGGAACGCCGCGTAATAGGACGCGTGATAGTCGCGCAGTCCCGGCGGTCCGTCGTCGGTGCCGCCGGCGGCGATGCCGGCGTCCCAGAAGGCGTCGACCTTGGTCTGCCATCGTGCCTTGAAGCACCAGTGGCGGCCAAAAGCGTCGTCCGGTTTCGGGCCCTTGCGGATGGTGAGATAAACCCGGTCCGGATACGCCGGGCGCGCCCGCTCACCATAGCCGAGCCAGTCGTCGCGACGGCCGACCTTGACGATTCCGAGCGCTTTCATGATCGCGTCGTAGAACCGCTCGGCGGCGGCGATGTCGGAGACCGTGATGGAGACGTGGTCCAGCATGGATGGCTCTGCGAGTTGGAACGCATTCCGCCTGAGTGACAATCATGGCCGCATGGTTCGAGACGCGCGGCGCTGCCGCGCTCCTCACCATGAGGGTCAAAGATCTCATCGTGAGCTAGCAGACCTCATCCTGAGGAGCATCGCAAAGCGATGCGTCTCAAACGATGAAGCCATCGCCCTAAACCGCGTTCTTCAGCCGCTCCAGCGCTTCGAGAATTTTCTCTTTTCGCGCCACGGCCGCCTCGCGCTTCTCTTTCTCTTCCTCGACGATCTCTTCGGGCGCATTGGCGACGAATTTCTCGTTGCCGAGCTTGGCGTCGACGCGCTTGATGTCGGCGTCGGCCTTGGCGATTTCCTTGTCGAGCCGGGCTTTCTCGGCCGCCAGATCGATCACGCCCTTGAGCGGCAGCGCCACGACTTCGCCGCGCACCAATAGCTGCACGGCGCCTTCCGGCGGGCGGTCGGCAAAGGATATCTCGCCAAGCCGCGCCATGCGCTTGACCGTATCGCTCCAGCGTTGCGCGCGATCCCTGGTCTCGGCGGATGCGCCCGACAGCACCAGCGGCGTCAGCGTCGCCGGCGCGATATTCATTTCCGCGCGCACCGAGCGGATCGCGGTGACGAGATCTACTACCCAGCCGATTTCAGCTTCCGCTGCGGGATCGCTGAACTCGCCGGGCTCACGAGTAGTCAAAACCGTGGACGCCAGTCGTGGGTCGAAATCCGCGCCATACGCAAGTGTGCCCAAGTCATAGTCAGTAGGAACCCTCGCCTTGCGTGGCCATTCCGCCAGCACCAGCAGGCCGTCACGCGCCGCAGTCACTGCCCACAATTCCTCGGTGATGAAGGGCATGAACGGATGCAGCAGCTTCAGAATTTCATCGCGCGCCCAGGCGACCATGGCGCGGGTTTCGGTTTTCGCCGCGCCCTCCTCGCCCAGCAACATCGGTTTTGCGAGTTCGATGTACCAGTCGCAATAGACGTTCCAGACGAAGCGATAGATCGCGTTGGCTGCGTCGTTGAAGCGATAGGCCTCGATCGCCTCGGTGACTTCACGCGTCGCGCGCGAGGTTTCGTGCGCGATCCAGCGGTTCAGGGTTTCCTTGGCGCTCGTGTGATCAAAACCCGCCGGCATGACGCAGCCATTCATCTCGGCAAAGCGGCAGGAATTCCACAGCTTGGTTGCGAAATTGCGATTAGTTTCAACGAGTTGCGGCGATAACTTGATGTCATGGCTGTGCGCGGCGCCGCGTGCCAGCGCAAAGCGCAGTGCGTCGGCGCCATAGTCGTCGATGACGCCCAGGGGATCGATGACGTTGCCTTTCGACTTCGACATCTTCGCGCCCTTCTCGTCGCGAACCAGGCGGTGGATGTAGACGGTCGAGAACGGCGCTTCCTCCTTGAAGTGAAGGCCCATCATCATCATCCGCGCGACCCAGAAGAAGATGATGTCCCAACCCGTCACCAGCACGTTGGTCGGATAGTAACGCGCGACCTCCGGTGTTTCCTCCGGCCAGCCCAGCGTCGAGAACGGCCACAGCGCCGACGAGAACCAGGTGTCGAGCACGTCTTCATCGCGCGTGATGAAGCCTTCGCGTTTGGCGGAATCCTCCGCCATCGCCTGCCCCTGCTCCGGCGTGATGACTTCCTGTTCGACGTAATAGCCGAGCGCGTTGCCGACGGCTTCCTCTTCGGTCTCGGCGACGAACACCTTGCCGTCAGGGCCGTACCAGGCCGGAATCTGGTGGCCCCACCAGAGCTGGCGGGAAATGCACCAGGGCTGGATGTTCTCCATCCATTCGAAATAGGTCTTTTCCCAGTTCTTCGGGACGAACGCGGTCGCGCCGCCACGCACCGCCGCGATCGCCGGCTGCGCCATCGTCTTGGCGTCGACATACCATTGATCGGTGAGATACGGCTCGATAACGACGCCGGAGCGATCGCCGTGCGGCACCGCGTGGGTGTTGGGCTCGATCTTTTCGAGGAAGCCGAATTCCTCCAGACGCGTGACGATCCGCTTGCGCGCGGCGAAGCGATCGACATGGTGGAATTCTTCCGCGAATTGGGACGCGCCTTCCGGCAAGCCGCGCAGATAGTCCTCATTGTCGACGAGGGCCATGCAGCCCTCCTGATCGAGCACGCTGATCTGCGGCAGACCGTGGCGCTTGCCGACTTCGAAGTCGTTGAAGTCGTGCGCCGGCGTGATCTTGACCGCGCCCGAACCCTTCTCGGGATCGGCATAGTCGTCGCCGACGATTGGGATGCGGCGGCCGACCAACGGCAGGATGACGTGCTGGCCGATCAGATGCCCGAGCCGTTCGTTGTCCGGATGCACGGCCACCGCCGTGTCGCCCAGCATCGTCTCCGGCCGCGTGGTCGCGACCACGATGAAGGTCGTGGGATCGTCAGGGCTGAAAGTTTTGCCCTCGATCGGATAGCGCAGATACCAGAGACTGCCCTTGACCTCGACCTGCTGCACTTCGAGATCGGAGATCGCGGTAAGCAGCTTCGGGTCCCAGTTGACCAGCCGCTTGTCCTTGTAGATCAGCTTTTCGCGGTACAACTCGACGAACACTTTGGCGACCGCGCGAGAGAGGCCCTCGTCCATCGTAAAACGTTCGCGCGACCAGTCGCAGGACGCGCCGAGCCGCTTCAGCTGGTTGACGATGACACCGCCGCTTTCCGCCTTCCACTGCCAGACGCGCTCGAGGAATTTCGCGCGCCCCAATTCGCGGCGGCCTGGCTCCTGCCGCTCCATCAATTGCCGCTCGACCACCATCTGGGTCGCGATGCCCGCATGATCGGTGCCGGGTTGCCACAGGACGTCGCGGCCACGCATCCGTTCGAAGCGGCAGAGAATGTCCTGCAAGGTGTTGTTGAGCGCATGGCCCATGTGCAGCGAGCCGGTGACGTTCGGCGGCGGGATCACGATGGTGAAGGGCTCGGCGTCGCGCCGCTCGGGGCGGCCGGCTTTGAACGCGCCGCTCTCCTCCCAGATGGCCGACATGCGGCTTTCGATATCGGCGGGCTGGTAGTTTTTCTCGATCATGACAATGCAATTGGGGTCTTGAGGAAGCGATAGCGTTTTCGAGCGAATTTGGAGACGGTTCGCGCCAGGAAAACGCGTTCAAAACAACAGACTAGCGCCCGACTCTGAAGCAATCAGGAACCTTACGGGCCCCTAGAAAGCCGCCGGAAGGCATCGAGTCAACCGCAGCTGCACGCCGAAGTCCGATAAAGCCCGTCGGGCATGGCTGAATGAGGGCCAAACGCCTCGCAAGCGGCCGCTTTGACGGGCTAGCGCCCGCGCGAAACCCGCTCGATTTCGGCTTTGACGAGCTTCTCCACCAAGCCCGGGAGATTGTCGTCGAGCCAGGATTTCAGCATCGGCCGCAGCATTTCCTTGACCAGATCTTCCAGCGTCCGGGCGTTGTTGCTGAGCACCGTGTTGGCCAGCGAATTGAAGGCGGATTCGACCGCGGACACCGTCGAGCGCGACAATATCTGCTGCGCCGGCGAAGCTGCGGCGGCGCTTTCAAACGGCGGCGGTTCATAGGCCGGCTGCCGGTGCAGCGCCTTGGCGGCGGCGGTCTCGGTGAACTCGATGTCGTCCTGCGGCTCGATCTTGTGGAATGAGGATGCCGCCGGCTGCGGATCCGGCACCGCCATCTCGTCGGTGAGCTCGAACACGTCGGCCTCGGGCTGCGCCGGCCGGATGTCCGCCTCCGGCGTCGCCGCGTCGAGGCTTGCGAGCATCGCGTCGATGTCGTCCTGGTTGTTGCTGGCGGCGGGCTCCGGCGCAGGCGGCGGTGGCGCGGGCTTGGGCGCGGCGGCCGGTTTGGGCGCGATCGCCGACGGCGGAATATCCTTCATCGCCGTCGGCTTGGCGGCCGGAGGCTCGGGTTTCGCTGATGGCGGCGGGCTTGCGGGCTTCTCGGCGGCAGCCGGCTTTGCATCAGCAGGTTTGGCTTCGTCGTCAGCGATGATGCGACGGATCGACGCCAGAATCTCCTCCATCGAGGGCTCTTGGACCTTTGCAGGTTGCGTCATCGCCGACTCCACATCGAAACCATTTTACACCAAGCCACTCGGGATTTGCCGGTTCCGGATATGCAGGCCGGGATTTTCATCGCGCAAGCCAGACTTGTCCCCAGATCAACCCCACACGATGCATCGCGCGGGGTTCCGCTCCCCAAAAGCAACGCGGCTCGCGGCCTGTAGACGTAAAAGGTGTGCGAATCGCCCTGCTGCCTCCAAGAAAGTTATGTCACGGCAACAAGTGATTGCAACAACACACCCGGCGTACTCCCCGTCGGGTGGTGAATCATTCCGGCCGAATGACGTTGTCATCCCCCGGATGACGTTGTCATCCCCGGGTGACGCTTGTCATCCCGCACGCATGCGGGTGGCGGGATATCAGCGGCCGTCGGGGGTGCGAACGCCGGCCCAGCTGTCGCGCACCTGATGATAGTGCACGCTCGGATCATAGGTCGTGGTCGGCAGCTTGAGCACGATCGGTGACAAACGCCCGATCGTGTTGAGCACCGAGTAGGACGCGACGACGCGGTCGTGCTGGGCGGTGACGAGCGCGACGCGCGCGTTGACCAGCGCCTGCTGCGCGTTCAAGACGTCGAGCGTGGTGCGCTGTCCGGCCTTAGCTTCCTCGCGCACGCCGTTGAGCGCGATCTCGGACGCCGTCACCTGCGCCTGTGCCGACTGCACCTGCGCCTTGCCGGCCACCAACTGTCCCCAGGCCGTGACGACGTTGGCGCGGGCCTGATCCCGCTGCTGTTCGAGAGTGAGGCGCTGCTGCGCCAGGGTTTCCTTGGATTGGCGGATCAACGAATATTCGGCGCCGCCATTGTAGATCGGGACATTGAGCTGCGCGACAGCCGACGCCCCGAACGACCTGTAGACGGTCATGGTCTGTTCGTAGGACTGCTGCACCGATGCCACCAGGTTCACGGTCGGCAACAATGCGCCCTCGTTGACCTTGACCTGGAGGTAGCTGACGTCGATGCCGAACATCGCCGCGGTAACATTCGGATTTTGCGTCAGGCCGAGTTCGACGGCGCCGGGCAACGTGCCCGGCAAATAGCGATCGACCGGCGAACCCGGGGCCAGCGCTACCGGCTCATTGCCGATGATGCGGCGGAAGTTCGAACGCGTCGTGTTCAGGTTGGACTCGGCGGTGAGTTGCTGGGTCCTGCCGGCGGCCAGTTGTGCTTCCGATTGCGCGACGTCGGTGCGGGTCACTTCGCCGACATTGAAGCGGTCCTTGGTCTGCTTCAGCGTCTGTTCGAGCACGCGAACGTTGCTCTTCTGAACCTCGACGATCGCGGAGTCGCGCAGATAGTCCATGTAGATCGTGGCCGCCGACAGCAACACAGTCTGCTCCAGCGCCCGCAAGGCTTCGCGCGCGCCGGAAACCTGGCTTTCAGCGGCGCGGGTGCGGTTGGCGGTCTGCTGGCCGTTGAACACGTTCTGCGTGACGGTAGCGCCGACGCTGCGCGGCGCGTTGGTGCCGTGAGTTTGCTGAGAAACCACGACGGGGGCACCCGCAGCGTTGAGACCGCCAGAATTGAGAAGCGTGTCGGTATATTGATAACCGGCGCTGGCGGTGACGGCGACCCTGGGGCGATAGCCCGACAACGCCTGTGGCACGTTTTCGTCGGTGAAGCGCACCTGGGCGCGCTGCGCGTTTAACTGTGGGTTGTTCTGATAGGCGCGCACCAGCGCGGCCTCGATCGTATCGGCCAGAGCGGGCGTCGGGCCCATCAAAGCTAACAGAAGGACCGAAGCCGCAGCTCCGGTGAAAACCTTCACCCCACGCATCAATGGTGATCCAATCATTTAGTTCGCCGGCCAAAACAACAACCGGACGCCGCTTCGTCGAAGTGAGTCCCGGCTCACCTTATTCCGCACCGGGGCTCGACGGAACCACCCAGCAAGCGAAACCGGTCGAAACTCTTCACGTGGGGCAAACGGGCCACACTTCTGATTCAGAACGGGATTTTAACAGCCTGAACGGGGCGTCTTTTTGTTTTGACGCGTTTTCCTGGCGCGAACCGGGTTCCACCCCGGATCAAGTCCGGGGCAGGCTTTCGCTCGAAAACGCTTCTAGAAAACGAACGCTGGAAGCCGTTCCATGCCCGGCAGCACCGGCACGGCGGCGTCGAACAGCGCCCGGTTCCCGAAATCGCCATGGGAACGCGTCACGATGGTAGCCCGCTGCGGCTGCGACATCGCGAAAACGCCGACCAGCCGGCCGCCGTCCCGGAGTTGCCCATAGAGCTTTTGCGGCACGACCTCGGTCGCGCCGTTCAGGACGATGACGTCGAAGGGCGCCTTGGCGGGATCCCCGTCGGCGCCTGTCGCGCTATGGACCTGCCTGGCAAATTGGCCAATCACGGCAGCGGCGTATCCGCTGGCGCAGCCCACCACCAGAACATTGTCGGTTTCCTTGATCTCGGCGGCCTGCAGCATCTTCGCCAGCACCGCCGGCTGGATCAGGAACTGCTTTTCCGAACCGGCCTCGCCGACCTCGAGATCGAGGTCCAGATAAGCCAGGGCGCGCTTGTTTTCGGGGACAAAGGTCTCGCGCGGCACCGCCAGCATGGCGTCGATGATGCGGATATCGGTGACGTCGCTGGGACGCACCTGACCATCGACCATTTTCTGGCGCGCGGTCGAAAAACCGGACATTGGCGAAGACCCTTGGGCTAAGACCCTGAAAGCAAGCGGCGTTGCCGCCGGGAGAGCTGAAACCGGGGTCATCTTTGGTACAAGCTCCGGCAAAACGCAACACGCCGGGCGCACGCGCCAACCCGGCGCAGGATTCCGAAGATAAAGGCGCCCTACTCGATCGTGACCGCAAGCCGGCCGATCAGCTGCGCCACCTCGTCCAGATGCTCGGAATCATGTTCCACAAGCGCTTGCGCCAGCCGGAACAGGCATTCGTCATCGCTGAGATCAGGAATATCGCTCGGCACGATCGAGGGCACGGCTCTCATCAGGTCGGCGGAAATGGCTGGCATCGAATCGGCTCCCGTGAAACCCGGCAGTTTCAAAATTCGGATCGGATTGAGTCGAATTGGCGGCTGGCGCCATGCTCCGCGCGGATGCCGGGTTTGCACAGGTGCGTTGCCGGTTATGCCCGCGCCGGACCGGGAAATGGCGGCAAATCCTTGAACCGCCGGGGATTTCAGGCCCCATCCACCATGGCGCCGGGGATGGACATTTGGTCCTTTGCAAGCCCGAAAGGCTTTGTTATACGCTCCCGGCTCGCGAACATTTGTTTCGCCTATTCCTCGGTAGCTCAGCGGTAGAGCATTCGACTGTTAATCGAATGGTCGCTGGTTCGAATCCAGCCCGGGGAGCCAGCAAATTCAATTGTTTCTCAGGTTTCGACGCGGCGCCCGACAGGCGCCTTCTGCATCGGGGCCACTTCAAGGCCCACTTGAGTATCCCGCGTCCTGAGCGACAACGTACTTGTTCCTCAGGAGCTATCCGGTCGAATCGGAGCACCCCCGATCGGGCGGCTAGAGCAGCGGATGCGGTGCTTACCTGCTGCCGATCAGTGCAGTCTTTCGCGTTACGTCACCCGTAGCTGCAGTCCGCCGATCCAAAGTGACGTTCGATCCCGAGCGGCACGCTGCGGATTTTTTTCCCCCACCGACGCGGCTATTCAATTAGGGATCCCATTTGCTCAGCCGTTACCTGCCGGCTCGGCAAAAGACAGTGCTAGCCGCAAAAATTCTTCGCGGTCAAATTCAACTTCGCCGAATGTACCACGCAAGACCAGCGGACAGGTCGCGGCTGCCTTGAATGCGGCTTCATTGATCAGCCTATATTCGCGGCCGTGCAGATTCATCGTAAGGCCGGATAACGCTTGAAGTCGGTAGCTGATAGCGACCAGATCAGCGGTGCTTACTTCCTTGGAAAGTGCATCGACGATTGAAATGGTGGCGTTCTCGAATCCACGGGGGCCATCCTCAGCCGCGCTGTTGGCGCGGGTCAGAAGATCGGCGCAAACTTCTCGTACTGGCTCGCCCATATGAGGTTCCTGCGAATCGGGATCACTCACGATGACACAATGCAGGGTGCCAAAACCGAAGATTGAGGGCTTGTCCCACCTATTCACAGGGTACTCCCACAAGCGCTGCTTGAGGCGGAATCCGTCCCTTATCATCGAACGACGCAGTTAAGCCTTGGTGCGCTTCTGGCGCGGCGCTGGAGTCGGTTCCGCCTCGGGCCGGCGCAGTGCCTTCAGCATGGCGATACAGGCCATCATCTCCGGCCCGTCACGCTCGGCAAGCCAATGAAAATGAAAGAGCTGAGGTACTCCGAACTAGTTCGGAAAGATCAACCGAGCTGCGGTAACTTGCGGAGGCCGTTGGCAATCCGCCATTGCCGGTCGGTTGGAATGGGCGGCCCCAGTACAGCCCGGTCCCCCCGGCCCTGGGGCCGCCTCCAACTGAGGCAGCCTTTACTTCGGCGTTTGATCGATCGGCCGGGACCACGGCTCGCTCAACGCCCCAGAACTGGCGCCCCGCGCGGAGTCTGCCGACTCGGGTTTCGACGCGGCGCCCGACAGGCGCCTTCTTCATCGGGGCGACTCAAGGACCACTTGAGAATCTTGCGTCCTGAGCGGCGAAGGGGCTCGCGCCAGCGCCAGGAATGATCGATGATCTGATCGCCAACCAGGAACGACCAGAGATCTTCGATCTTGAGCTGAACCCCTTCAAAGTGGTGTCAGCGAAACGGAGCAGAGGGAGAAACCGGGGCAGTGGCAATCAGAACGCCTTACTCGACGTCGGGAGTTAGGGCCCCCGATCCGCCTGAACGGCCTGACGGGGCGGACGATGGTGCGAACCATCAACCGTCCGCGCAGGAAAGCCGCCAAACGATCGCGATTGAGACGGCTGACGCGGCGCCTCAGGACGCTCCCGCCTTCTTGCGACGGGGCTTCGGTTCCAAGGCTCAAGGGCCGAGCGGTCAATCGTCTCAGTTATCGAATCCCCTCACCTACACCGCCACGAAAATGCACTCTATCGTCGAGCGTTGGCGCCGCCATTTTGCGCAGGATACTTCAATGCCAAAAGCCGAACACCATGTTGCAGGGATAGGAGGCGCGCTGCATTTGCAATCCTGATCTTGGTCGTGGTCGTTGCAGGCGTCGGCGCCGCCATTGCGGGCGGTCAGTCTTGGAAAACTCGAGCAAGCGGAAAAAACGAAGAGAGACTTGGTCAACAAGAGGGGGCGCAAGACGATGCCACCTCGGAAAAGAACAAAGCTGGTGGGGAGACCGGCACCGATCAAGCTGCGCTCAATCTCTCGCGAGACTTGGCAGGCCATCGACGCGCAACACCGAGGGACAGTGTGAAATTCAAGTTGGCGATACTGACTGCGCTAGCCAAGCGCCCTGACGGCCGCGCGTCTCTTGACGACCTCAGGGACGATGTCGAGGCGCTCACTGCCGAAGATCAATCGGAAGAGATTGCCTCCGCGCTCGATGACATCGACATTTTTCAGTCGGGGCTGGTGACGCCGGAAGGCGACGGGTTACGAATTACCGACGCAGGCCGATCGGCGTTGAGGGCTTTGGGAGCCTCGAACGAGCCCTCATTTGATCTTCCCGCACCATCTCCCTCCCCTTCACTGAAAATGATCGATCATCTCGTCGGCACTGAGGAGCGTCTGAAAATTTTCGATCTCGATCGGCGGGACGATAAAATCGATGTCGACCCCGACAGGATGGAAGAAACTGCAAATGCCGAGGATACTTCTTCGGCAAGTACAATTCCTGCCGCCGCTCAAGAATCAGGCGGCCATTTGCCCCATGAAAGTATTGCCCAGCCCATAGCTCCGGAAGTTGGTGCCGCCGATCTACAGAACAGCAATCCAATCCCGGTTCCTCAGGAGGAACCGCGGCGGCCGAGCGCACCCGCCTTTTTTTCGCGAAATTCTGATGCCGAGGCCAAGACGCCAGCGCTCGCGCCGCCTGAACGAAACAAGTTCAGTAAGCTAATCGCTGCCGGATTGCAGCAAGCTCAGGCCATCTGGCAACGTCATCTGGAGCGAGACGGATCCACCGCAAAGGCGGCACGAAGGACCGGAAATGTCGGAGGCGTAGCCATTGCGCTCCTGACCCTGCTCGTGCTCGTGATGTGCGCTGGAGCAGTGATTGCGCTCACCCAGATCAGATCCCTGAAATCGGAAATCGCAACCCTCCAGCGCGAACTCTCGCCTCTCAGGGAACGCGCCGCCAGGGCGGATTTTTTGGAAAAAGCAAAGCAGAAGGCTGACCAACAAACGGAATCCCAAAACAAATCCGTTGCTGAAAAGAAGGCCGGGGCCGACCCTCGAACCGAGCAAGCCGCGCTCAATCTGACACCAGAAGAAATTCGACTGATCCGGGATTTTATCAAGCCCGCGCCGGCCGCGGGCACGCCTGCACCCGCGATCAAAGTCGGCGATACGGTCGGCATCGCAACGATCCCGCTACCGTCCCAGCTCATGGAGAAGATTCCGAAATTGCTCGGAGCCAGGTTTACGACCCGCAATGGATCGATCATCATTTTGCGACGTGATAGCCGGCAGGCCGACCTTGTCTTGCCACCTAACTAGCTAAGCTGCGAACTCAAAGGTGCACGGCCGGAAGCGCCGGACCGCCTTGATTAAGGCAAGGCAATCGGCTGCTGGTTATTGCAGTGGGATGATCGGACCCGTGAAAGGACAGCTCTATTGCGCGGGCGCCGGCGGCCGCGACGTCGGTGACGGTTTTGGCCTTTCGGCCCTCGGCTGGGTTGTGGCCTGTGGCGACGAGAGTGTCGGCACCGGCTGGCGCACCCCGGGAGCTGCTGGCCGTGGCGAAGGAGGCGTCGGCCGTGGCGGGGTCGCGGCTATTCTGGGCGACGCATTCTGCTCGGGAGCCCGGGAAATGACGCTGGCCAATTGTTCCTGGATTCCTTTGATTTGCCCGGCTACGCTTGCATTGTCGCGCGCCGCTTGCTCCTGGCTTGCCTTGAGTTGTTCGGAAAGCTGGGCAACGGCGCGGGTCAGTTGTTCCTGGCTCGCCCTGAATTGCTCGTTGAGCTTCGCATTGTCGCGGGCCATTAGGTCGCGACCGGCCTTGAGCTGCTCGATCTCCTTCCCCATGCTTGCAAGATCGCGCGCCATCGACTGGAGCAGCGGCGTCAACTCGGGCGGCAGGGCAGCGGCGGTCGGCGCGGCCTGGGCCAGCGGCGCCGGTTGTGAAGGAGCTGTCTTCGCGGCATCGCCGGGCGACCCCAACCAGGTGGCAAGGCCTGCGCCGATACCGGCCGCCAGCAGGACGCCGGCGATGCCACGTAACGCCCAACCGCCAAGCGAAATCCGGTTGTCCGAGACAGCCGGGCGAAACGTGTTGAAGCTCTTGGTCTGCGGATCCGACCGGGGGCTTGGGACTTCGTGCGACAGCCTGGAAGCCAGTTGATTTCCCGCATCCGATGGAGCGGCACCGGGGACTTGTTCAGCGAGTGCTTGACGAGCTATGCCGGGGATTTCGTTCCTGGCGTCACGGGCGACGGGCGCGTCGTGTATCTTCTTTATCGAAATCCCAGGTTCGCGAGACGGTGCCTTTCCGAAATGCTCTATTGGCGTTTCGATGCCCCGCCGAAGATTGTCAGAAGCCTTCGCAACCTGTTCGCTGGCCCGCGCTGCGTCGTGGGGCTCCTCGTCAAAGAAAGTAGGTGGCGAGGGAGGCTCGCTCAGTATCTCCGCTACAGTATTGTGTAGCACCTGAAGTTTATCGGTACTCATTTGCTAACCCTCAGCCACAACTCGACCAAGCGGCGGATAGTCTCGGGCGACCGGGCAGATCGTCCTGTTTGCGGCGCCAGTTGTCAATATTCTGCAAGTTGGCGAGCGAGGCAAGTGAAGGACTCGCCCGGCTGGCCCGAAAAAGCATTAGGTTGCGGGAACGCGCAGCCAGGTCGGGTCTGCTGGAAAAGCGAAGCAGAGTTTTGGTTCGAGGGTCGGCTGCGGCCCTCACCCATACCCGCGGTCAATGCGGCAACGCAGTGGCCACCCGACCAGCTCATTAAATTCATCTCATGAATAAGGGCCGCGATGCAGTTCGTCATAAAGCATTGTCTGAAACATCGAGCGCAAGGCCGCTGACCTTGCCCCACGGACTTAAAGCCACCGGCTGCTGCCGCATGACCATGAGATACCAGACGACCCGGGCGGACGATGCCGGCCTTCGCCAACGCATGCGGGCGATCGCCCAGGAGCGGCGCCGCTTCGGCTATCGGCGCCTGCACGTTCTGCTCAAGCGGGAGGGCTAAACTCGCCGTAAAGCTTGCGAGCTCGCTCAAGTTTGCCCGAATTCATGATGTCCGGGATTACCCCAAAAGGTCCACGCATGGGATTGAATATTCTTGTTAATGAATAGATCCGATGTGTTTGCTTTCGACTGACGGCTTCGGCGGTCCTTCTGAAGGCTGGCATTGTCTTCTGGAGCGGGAGTTGGAAGCTCCAGCATTCGCCAATCAGGTAGCGCTCTTAGAACCCGACATAGGCCGCTGAAGCAGCAGATTGTTATTGAGGCGACATCGCCGAACAAGTCGATATTGTGGGAACTTGGGCAATGCTGCCCGGTTCAGGGAGGAGGAAAACCTATGAAATATATGTGTGAGTATACGATCCGAACGGCAGGTCTTTCCTTTGATCAAAACATTGCGGGGGGCGAGGCGCTTCTAACCGCGTTCAGTAAGTGGAAGCCTGAAGAGGAAAAGGGGCTGACGATTCACGCGTTTGTTTCAGACCTCGCCGGAAGGGGCGGCTTTATTTTGGTTGAGACCAATGACCCGAAGGCCATCACCGCCTTCGCTGCGAAATACAACTATTGGAATGACGTTAAGATTACTCCTGTGCTCGATGTTGGCGAGGTGGTTCCGATATCAGCGAGTGCGCTTGATTGGGCGCGTAAAGCATCAAAGGGTTGATCGACGGCCGCTACAGTCCATTGAAGCGTCCCGATCCGGAGTCGTCGGGGCGCTTTATATGATTTGCACACACCACATACGCATTACCCCACGCCGTTCCCAAGGGCTTCGAGCACTTGCCGTCGCCCCCAGGCGCGGTTGGATGGGCCGTTATCGCGAGGAATAATGGGGATGCAAAAGTGGGGAATTGCGGCTAGCAGGCTTGTGAGTGCGGGGCTCGCGCTGAGCGTGTCGATCGCGGCCGCCGCCGAGATAAAATCTTTGAATCTCAAAGACGATCGCGTCGAAATTTCCATCTCCGGCAATATTGCGCCGGGTGACGCTGACTTACTGAAGGCGCGCATCAAGGAGGCGAATGATGCAGGTAAACTGGTGACCTCGCTGCGGTTGAACTCTGATGGGGGCAACTTGCTGGAAGCTGTCCGAATAGCAGACGCGGTCAAGTTTGCAAAAATGTCCACAAATGTAGGGCGGAGCTCAACGTGCGCCTCAGCTTGCTTTCTCATTTTCGCGGCAGGAGAAGCAAAATACGCAAACAATAGCGCCCGTATCGGAGTGCACGGCGCCGCCGATAAAGATGTCCGGTCTTCGAGAGCTGCAACCACGTCGATGGCAGACATTGCGAAAGCATTGGATGTTCCCTCGTCGATTATTCGCCGCATGGTGATCACGCCGCCCGGCGAAGTGGAATGGCTTAGTCTTGCAGATCTTCGATCGATGGGAACGAATGTCAGTCGCGCCGAGCCAGAGCGATAAAAGAGCCAGGTGACCGGCAACAGACGAACACGCTAACCGCTGCAGAAATGCTTACCGTTCCCCACCCTAGGCGCCGCTGCCGTAGCTACGTGGATAACCAACGTCGTTTTTCCAATCCCGCCACAGCTTATCGAAGCAAATCAGCAAATGCCGACTGCGTCTAAATCGACAGGTCGTCAGGATTCGGCGTCATCGAGCGTTCAGACACCCAGCACAGAAGACGCCGCGACCGCCTATCAACGAGCCGCGGAGGCTATCCTGAAGGCATGCCAGGTTCAGCCATTTACGGAGCTAGCGCGTCGCCGCCTCAGTGGCGGCCTCTTTCGCTAACCGACTCTTAGGTTTTCCGCGGATGTTTTGCCGCGGTTTTCGGTTTCCTCGTAGCTAACCTTCGTGCCCTCGTTGAGGCTGCTTAAACCGGCTCGCTCCACAGCCGAGATGTGCACGAAGACATCCTTGCCGCCGTTGTGAACCCATAACCCTTGGCCGAGTTAAACCACTTCACAGTACCAGTAGCCACGTCCGCACTCCCTTCTGAAGCAATGGCGCCAAACCTGGATTGGTTGTGGCGCGCACTGCAAGAAACTAAGCGACCGCTGAAGGCGGTATCCGGTCCCGCGCCCGACGACGTCGGCCGCGCCGGTTTACGACAACCAGCCTAATCGGCGTCAACGACTGCGGCGGCACCGGCGTTGCAGCAGCGGCTTCCGTCGGCTGTTCGTTATCCGCGGTCACCTGGATCGGGCTTTCGACCGAAGCGAGAAACACTCGACCGGCATCGGTGATTTGCCAGCCCGCATCATCGCGTAGGACGAATGATTGACTGAATATTTCGAGGCCTGGGGCGCGCGCAGCAAGGCGTTTTGTTCGGTCGCTCCAGTCCGGTCCGCTGGACATTAGAATGGCGACCGCGCGCGTGAGCTCGGCGAGTGAGGCGCGTCCGCCCGGATGACCGGCTAATACCTTCAATACTGTAATTTGAAAACTCACCACACGCCCCGAGACGCAACGGAAGTTTCGTAAAGAAGGCAAAGCTATCTCGCGCTCTCCGCCAGGTCTGCCGAATTGTGAACATACACCCGACGGCGAACACATTTGAGGTTGGTGTGCTAAGTGCGCAACACCGGTAGTATTACCAGGTTTTCCCGAATCGTCTTTTCCGTAGGGGAACCGGCTGGTAGCTTTCGGATGCGCGCTCCCGCAGAGCGCGGGGTTTTATAGATCACGCCTCCATCAACCCTAAAACGCCGGTGGCGGTTGGACGGTGCAGCCGATGATCCGCGATGATCGGGGAATAAACCGATACTTTGAAGTAGGTCTGCTTGTTGCCGCCCTCGCTGGGGTTGGCATGATGGTATATTGGGGCTTGACCTAAGGCCGCCTCGGTTGTCGGCCTTCCGGTTCCAGGCTCGTACCTTCGTCGGGCTGCTTAATCTGACTCTCCACCACCATTGTGCTGGGGTCGTTTGCCAGTTGCTAAGACCGCGCCTCAATGGGCCATGCCCGCCCTCACCCGCCGCCCCACCCCGAACGTTCTCACACGCTGTTTCTGTGGCGCCGCGATCAATAACGCAGGCAATCACCGGCCGCAGCTCGCGTGAAATTCGCACGTCGTCCCTATGCAGTTTGTGCCACAGCCAACTTTCAGGCTCGGTACTACTACTAGGTTTTTCCGGATCTTCTTTTCCACGACGGAGCTGGCTGATAGCCTTCTGCATGGCGCTCTCGCAGAGTGCCTGGGTTTGATCGATGATGCGCGAGCACTCAATGAAGAGATGCAGCATGCCCGAGCTCGAACGGTTGTGGACAACCATTCCAAACAGTGAAGACAGTGCAGCAGAAGGTGCCACTGAGATTTGGATGCGCTATGATGTTGGGGCGCGCGCAACAATGCACCATACGTTGAACCGGTTGACCGCCGAGGGACGTATCAAGCGAATATCCCGCCCAATTCCGAATGGCGGCGAAGTGCATTTGTATTATCGAGCACCAACGCCGGACGGTTCTTCATCGCGCTGATGGTTCTCGCCGTGCTCCAGCGGCCCGCCTATCGACTCCCCAGGACCTGCTTTTGGACCGGATGCCAGTCGGTGTAATCGTATGCTCCCGACCAACGGTGCACGACGGTGTCGCAGTCGAGACATGCAAAACTGTCCTGCGAAACATTAAACTTGCGCTGTTGAACCGCGCGGAAAGTCGCGCCGCATTTTGGACAGGAAAAGATAATGTAGGTGCCGTCAACCATGGGCCCATTGTGCCGCAAATCCTGGTCGTTTCCTAGCTGCTCGGGTTTGCGGCGGCAGCCTGTGGCTACATGATTGGGTGTCCGAATTTTCCTGAGCGGGAGCTTAAGGTCGGGAACGAAACGGCGGAGCCTCGGCTTGAATCCAGATCCCCGCGAGGGTGCCGGTATTTAGTGACGTCGCCGCCCCGGATGGAATGACCAGTTGCCTTTGCTGTTGGAACTTTCACCGGCTTCGCATTGCTATGGCTTAATCTACGACCAATACGGCCACATATCGCTGTAACGAAAGAGGACGACGCACATCAGCCAGCGCCGAGCGAGCACGCTCCGATCTAAGCTCATCCCTTACTTGACGAGCTTCAACGCCATCTGTCCGAGGTCGATCGAGGCGGCGCAAAGCCACGCTAACCCGTCTGAAGAAAGCTGATGCGGACAGAATTACCGCTGCAAACATAGGGCATCGGTGATGCGGGCACGTTGCCGCTTATTCCCCTAAAATTACCAAGTTTTCCCAAATCGACCTTTCTGCCATCTGACCGACTGGCAGCCTTGTGACCGGCGCTCCCGGAGAGAGATTTTTGCCTAACCCGCTTGCCGTACAATTTGACTGTCACTAGGTTAAATGAAGTTGCGCAGTGAGTTTGCGTCATGCGTAGACCCGATCAGTCCCCCTCAATAGTACCGCGGGAAGCCAACCAGGACACGTATCTGGTATTGGACGACTTTGGCGGGCGACTGGGCCACGCTTGGCGGGAGACCAACGAAGAAGACGCCGACCGCGAGACGCTGATCCAGGACCTGATGGCGGAACAGTACAGCCTTCCGGCGCGCATAGTCGCCTTCAATACCGCCGAGGGTTGGTCGCGGGACGTGACGATGGATATCGCCGACGAGCTCCGAACGAGATTGGCTGAGTACGACGAGATACCGGCTTCCGTGCAGGAGTTTCTGAAAACCGCCAGCCGGGCGGGCTGAGCCAGATTACGCCCGCCTTTTGACCTGTTCCCTGGGGAACAGCGCTCCACTCGCCGGTGGGCCATTGTCTCGTCACCGAGGCGATGGTGCCTGCGGAGAGCAACCGGAGAATGAACATGGAATGCGCAACCTCGATCGAAGTGACCAGAACGGCTGAGCTGTCCGATGAGCAGCTCGAAACAGTAGCCGGTGGAGCGTTCGAAGTAGTTAGGGTGGTCGCAATTCGCGCGGACGGTACCAACATGCAGATGTGGACCACATCCGTTACCAAGAAGTAAGCAGCTCTGTTGGCGAAAACATAGGCCGCCTCAGTTGGCGGCTTCTTTTTCCATCGCGCGGGCAACGATCCAGTTGTCGTGACCGGTTGCCGCGCGGCGGTCGGCGGCGAATCGACTGGGAAAAATTGGGTTCGTTCTGCCAAAATGCTTGCTCATGATTTCTTGATAGTTCGACAAACAATTGCGCGTATTGCCGATCACGGCGCGCGATGGCGCGTGCTTCATACCTGCCAAGCTTCGCTGTCTCGGGCAAAGCCCGGCGGATGGCTTCTGCAAGGCGTTCGGGACCAGGTGGCGGCATGGTACTCGAAGGATCAAATAGCTCCCGCCAATTCGGTGAAGCTACAAATCTCTCGATATCGCCAGGATTCTGGCCCGGACGTTCGGTGCAGCCAAACACATACGCGCGCTCGATCCAGGCCCCCCTCGTCATTTTCAGCTTTGCCAATTCCAACTCCGCATCCGCGGCCTCGCGCGCATGCTCGATGATGAATGGATCAGTGCACCCCTGGGCGAACAGCAGCGAAAGCTCCTCCATTTCGGGAGTTGTTTCACGGGGGCGGGCTACGGCCAGTCCGTGCCTGCGAGCATTGTCTCGCGAACGCTGTTTGCCCAGGGCTGTCTTCGGCCCGCTGCTTTTTTTTGCGTTCTGCCGATTGGCCGCAATTTGCGCGGGCGTGGCCATTATGCGGTGCCGCTTTGATCGAGGGATGCGCCATCGCCATCGATCGCACGCTGGGTGACGGCGCGCACCCGTTCGGCCAGGTCGTCGGCGCGGCGTTTGAAAATCTTGTTAATTGCCTTATCGCGACGATCCTCCCACATGGCAATTTCCCGTCCCAGACGCTCCAGATCGACGCCGTTGAGCTTGATCGCCAGCGCCATGATTGAGTGTTCATCAAGACTGTATTTCTTCAATAGCGCCGCAAGTTCAGCTTTAGCTTTGTCGGAAGTAAACCACCGATCAGCCAATAGCCCGGCTTCGCTTTCCCTGGTTTGGTGCGTTCCCAACTCCACAACAAGCAACTGCAAAATCGCTTTGCGAAACGACGTGTTGATGGTGCCAGTTCGGGACGACCGCAGCTGCTTAATGTACCAGGCGGCCTCAATAGCATCGCGGACGTTGAGTTCATCAAAGATATTTTGCGGCTGTATTTCTTCAATCATGCGAGCAGCAAAATCGTCGTAATCTTGATGGTTCTCGGTGAGGAGGACTCGCGGAGTCATCAATACCGATAATTTTTTTGATTGTTCGCTCATGGGACATTCCCTTTCTGCGTTGCGAAAATGGATGTGCTGTCGGACATCAAGTCTCGACACATTTCCCGGATACGCCACTGGGAACAACACTAAGTGAGAAGGCTCACTGTAGCGTCGTGACCATGCTGCGATGAGATTGTTAACGGCGAGTTAGAGTTGCCGCATCTCCATCGAGTGTCGGTGCGTGACGTCAGTTATCCACAGTGCAATGGAGGCGCCGGCATTTGTCATGCGGCGTCCCGATGCTGCATAAGCTGAGAAGCGGTCGTGGGGAGTTCCGTTGCCGATCGATTTTTTGAACAAGCGCTCAATGCTTCGCGGGTGCCGCGCTCGAAGTCTGAAAAGATTAGACCTGCGAAATTGGGTTCGTTCTGCGAAATTTTAAAACGAGCCGATTACGAGTTCATCGAAACTGAGGAACATTTACTTCTTCCGGGTCTGACGCTTTTGCGTGGCGACTAAGCGCACTCCAGGTCCTCCACCGTTTTCTTCGATGAATTCGATGCCGGCCGCGGCGAGTGAACTCAAGATTTTTTCGGCAGTCTGACCGCGGCCCCCCAACGGACCATCATTAGCTTCTAACCGCTTAACCGTCGGAATGGACACGGCAGCAGCTGCAGCCAGCTGCTCCTGCGACCAGTCCAACAATGCTCGTGCAGCCTTAACCTGCCTAATTGATACTTTTAGTATTGACTCTGAAGTCTTCATAATTGATACTTTCAGTATCGAACGGGGTTTTTGAAGAATCACTAGGAGACTCGCAATGTCAGGCGCTTTTGCCAACTCCCATTCGTCGCTGGATCGCCGCGCGTTCATCGGCGGCTCAGATGCCCGGATCATCATGAGCGACGACGAGACCGGCGCAGTGTTCGAGGCCAAGTTCATGCTGCCGTGGTCGTTCTCCGAGGAAGGGGCAGCCGAGAAGCACATGGCGCAGCTGCAGCACAACATGTGGGTCACCGCCTCGCGCATGGCGGTGCTATCTATCATCACCGGCGGCGGAAAGTGGGTGGAAATGACCATTCCGGCCGATCCGCTCTACCAGCACCTGCTGCTTACTGCAGAAAAGAAGTTCTGGCGCTGCGTTCAGACCGGCGAGACCCCTCACCTGTTTGGCGTTGAGCCGCCCAAGCCGCGGATCGAAGCGGTCAGAACCGTCGACATGGGTGCGTCCAACTCCTGGGCGGAATTCGCGGGGGTGTTTTGCCGAACCCGGGCCGCCTTCCTCGATCACGAAGCCGCCAAGGGCGAGCTCAAAAAGCTCGTTCCAGAGGACGCGAAAGAGGCCAAAGGGCACGGCGTCCGCGCCAAGCGCTCCAAATCGGGCGCCATCAGTTTTGAACTCCAGGCCGCCGAATAGCCGCTTCCGAGCTTTCCGATCGGGGATGGCTTTCGGGGGCCCTAAGCGAGGCTCTCGCAGAAGGTCAGGACGTGGATGCGCCCCATGGAGTCGCCCTTCGACTTTGTCCATCTCGACCCGTCCTGCGATCCTCCGGAGGAGTATGTCGCAGCCTTTGAGCTATTGGCCGCATTCTGGTGCGAGCTGCGCGCATTCCGGTCCGCCTCCCCGCAGGATGCGTTTCTGAGCGACTTCTCCGCCCATCTGGAAACCCAGCTGGTCGCCGCTGCTCTCGTGTTAGCGATCCAGGTCGAACTCCTAAGCGCCAATTAGCGACCCCGCATATTTTAACGGAGTTACCGATGCAACGTGCCAGCCAATCGATCAGCAACATAGGTGCCGCCCTCGCCAAAGCGCAGGCGGAAATCCAGAACCCGGAAAAGTCGCTGACGGCGACCATCCCTTCGGCGTTCCCGCGAGAGGAGAGCCGTACCTTTCGGTATGCCTCGCTGGCAAGCGGACTGGATATTGTCCGAAAATGCCTCAGCAAGCACGAGATCGCAACCGTCCAGGCAACCGCGATAGAGCCTGAGACGGGTCTGATCAAGCTCACCACCACCCTTCTCCATGCTTCCGGCGAATGGCTGGCCTCGGACTGGCCGGTCTGTCCCGTCACCGATACCGCGGCCCCGCACCGGATGGGCTCCGCCCTCACCTATGCCCGGCGCTACGGCCTCTTCACCCTGGTCGGGATCGCCGGCGATGACGATCTCGATGCACCCGACGTCGGTCCCCTATCGGCGGAGCCAGCCCCCACCAACAGGCCGCAATCCGGTACGAACGGCCAGACCCCGCTAGCGAAAACCTCCCAGAGCGCTCGCAAGCGTGCCAACGGTGCTCACTTCAGCGTCCTGCCGGCTGAAGCCTCTGCAGCGCTGCGGGACCAGTTGCTGGCCGAACTCGACGGGTTGGGACTCAAGGACGATCTGGACGCCTGGACGCTGCAAGCCTGGCCAAAAGTAAACTCCCTGACGCCTGCAGATGGCGACAAGGTAAGGGCGGCGTTTCAGGTCCGGCTCGCCCGCGGCGAAATGACGTCGGAGGCGGATACCGCGTCAGACGAACTGCAATTCCCCATAGCGACCCCAGAGGTCCGATCGCGCATCGACAAGAGCGTGCTAACCCTGCCGGAGACCAAACGGCAGCGAGACCGGCAGCACCTGCGCTTTGTCGCTAGCCACCCCTGCCTTGTCTGCGGCCGCGAGCCGTGTGATCCACACCATTTGCGTTTTGCACAGCCCCGCGGGCTCGGCCAAAAGGTCAGCGACGAATTTACAGTGCCGCTGTGCCGAGCGCATCATCGCGAGCTGCACCGCGCCAGCAAAGAAAGAGATTGGTGGGTGACAGCCGGCCTGGAACCAGTCGGTTTGGCGCGCCAGCTTTGGCTGGAAACCCATCCGCTGCCTGTCGTTCCACCCGTTCAAGAAGAAGATGAGGCAAATGGGCGCCTGCCGCGCCGCCCGTCGCATCGGCCTAGTCGGAAAATAACACCCTTGACCTCAATGTGATTTGATAGGGCGGCAGCTCGACTTGCGACAACCGATTTTTCATCGCTGCTCGCCTAGACGCAATCGCTGACTGGCCACGCTCACTGTTTCGGTGCCACAATCGATATACCGGCCACGTGGCGAACAACTCTTGTCAAATCGATCGATCGCGACGATCATTGATCATTCGAAAAGCGACGATAGACCGCAACGTAGCACTAGCCCTCCGCTCAGTGGATAGGAATGGGTCATGCCTGCTGCACCTTGGATCAAGTCGTATCCGCCGGGCGTCCGCTGGGACGCGGACTTAGCGATGATGCCGGTTTCGCAGATTTTGGAGCAATCAGTTGCAAAGTGGCCAAACAACCCGGCCCTCGATTTTATGAACAAAAGGATCTCTTATCGAGATCTCAGCGACCTTTCCAATCGGGCCGCGAAAGGATTTCAGAAACTGGGTGTGCGCCCTGGCGTGCATGTCGGGCTCTACCTGCCCAACACGCCCCACTACGTCATCGCTTTCTTTGGCGTGATGAAGGCCGGTGGCACGGTAGTCAACTACTCGCCCCTGGATGCGGAAAAGGTTCTCGAGCACAAGGTTGACGACAGTGAGACCGACATACTCGTGACGCTGGACCTTAAGGCACTGTACCCGCAGATGGGTCGGCTGCTCGGAACGACAAGGCTGAAAACCCTTGTGGTCGGCAACGTAGCTGAGATGACCCCTGCGCCCACGGCCATGCGCGATCATATGCTGAAGAATGATGAAATCGCCGCCGTTCCTAACGACAACAGGCATCTGACGTTTGAGTTACTCCTTGAAAACGATGGCAAGTACGCGGAGCATCCGATCGCCGACCTGCGTGAGTCCGTCGCGGTACTTCAATACACTGGCGGTACGACCGGACTTCCAAAAGGCGCGATGCTTACGCACGCCAATCTGTCGTGCGCGACCGCACAGTATGTAGAGACGACCCACACGCAACCGCAGCTTCTCGACGAAGGCCGCGAGCGGATTCTTGCCGTCCTGCCGCCGTTTCACATTTATGCGTTGACGGTAAACATGCTGATGGGACTACGGATCGGCGCCGAGCTGATCTTGCACACGCGTTTCGACACGGCTGCGGTCGTCAAGGATATATGCGAAAAGAAAGTTACGGTCTTTCCAGGCGTACCGACGATGTATGTCGCGATCATCAACTATCCCGGTGTCGAAAATCTCGACCTCTCTTCAATCAAATGGTGTGCGTCCGGCGGGGCCCCCCTTCCTCTCGAGGTGCAGAAGCGCTTTCAGGACATTTCCGGGTGTCGGCTTGCCGAAGGCTGGGGCATGACCGAAACGTCGCCCACCGGTACATTTACACCATTGAAGGGGGCGGTGAAGCCTGGCTCGTGCGGTATCCCGATCCCTGGCATCACCATCAAGTTTGCCGATGTCGACGATCCGTCTCGCTATGTTGGGCTGGGTGAAAAAGGTGAGATTTGCATTGGCGGGCCCAACATCATGAAGGGATACTGGAAGCGCGGGGACGCAACAAAGGAGACGATGACGAAGGACGGCCTTCTGCGAACCGGCGACGTTGGATACATGGACGAAGACGGATATGTCTTCATCGTCGACCGCACCAAGGACATGCTGCTATGCGGCGGCTTCAACGTGTACCCGCGCATCATCGAAGAAGCGATTTATCAGCATTCAGACATTGAAGAAGTCATCGTGATCGGAATCCACGATGATTACCGGGGTCAATCACCCAAGGCCTTTGTGAAGCTCAAGGCTCACTCAAGCGCAATCACGCTCGACCAAATGAAGGATTTTCTCAAAGACAAACTCGGCAAGCACGAAATGATCAGCGCGATGGAAATTCGTGATGCCTTGCCGAGGACAGCCGTCGGCAAGCTGTCCAAGAAGGAGCTATACGACGAAGAGGCCAGCAGACCCCACGCTCAAGACAGAACGTCCTGAACGCTCCCGGCAATCACATGCTGGCCTGCGGTAACCTTCGCACGGACATTTTCTTGCTTGCTGCCTAATCTTCTGGGATGCCAGCCTCCCAGTCGGCCGTGAATAAAAGTTCCGACACTTCAAACGTCGGTTCGATTAATTTCCTTGCGGCATTCCCATGATTGGACAACACTCGCGAAACAGAAGGCACCTGCATTCGTCTTCCGGTTTGTCTTTTCGCGGTTGGCGATGCTTGTAAGCCTACGAAGAGCGACCAAGAGGGAGGAGTGCCATGCGTCAGTGGATAATAGCTGCTGCCTTGTTGCCGGTGCTCGGCGGTGTGGCTCTTGCGCAAGAGACGGTCAAAATCGGCTATATCGATCCGCTCTCGGGCGGCGGTGCCAGCGTCGGCGAGGTCGGCTTCAAGACCTTCCAGTTTCTCGCCGACGAGTTGAATGCCAAGGGCGGCATTCTCGGCAAGAAGGTCGAGATCGTACCACTCGACAATAAGACCAATCCTCAGGAAAGCTTGATTCAGGCGCAGAAGGCGATCGATGCTGGCGTGCGCTACATCACCCAGGGCAACGGGTCGTCAGTCGCCGGCGCGCTGACGGATTTCGTAGCAAAATACAACGAACGCAATCCCGGTAAAGAGGTCCTCTATTTCAATTATGCCGCTGTGGATCCGGTGCTCACCAATGCAAAGTGCAGCTTCTGGCATTTCCGTTGGGATGCAAATTCAGACATCAAGATGGAAGCGCTCACGAACTACATGAAGAGTGCTTCAGCCATCAAGAAGCTTTACCTTATTAACCAGGACTATTCGTTTGGTGAGTCGGTTCGTTCCGCAGCGAAGACCATGCTGAAGGCGAAGCGCCCGGACATACAGATCGTCGGCGACGAACTGCATCCGCTGCTGAAGATCACTGACTTTGCACCGTATGTCGCGAAGATCAAGGCGTCTGGTGCTGACAGTGTCATAACCGGCAACTGGGGGCAGGATTTTGCGCTCCTCCTCAAAGCTAGTGCCGATGCCGGACTCAAGGTGAATTGGTACACCTATTATGCGGGCGGCACTGGCGGTCCCACCGCGATCAAGCAGGCCAATCTCAATCATCAGGTGTTCCAGATCGCTGAGGGTATTCCAAATCTCGGCAATCCTGCCGCGGACACTTTCGAGAAAGCGTTACGCGCAAAATACGATTTCAGCCTGTTCTATCCGCGCGTCGTCAACGAGATGCGAATGTTTGCGGCCGCAGCCGAAAAGGCCAAGTCGCTCGATCCGGTCAAGGTCGCGGCAGCGCTCGAAGGCATGGAATTCGACGTCTATGACGGCGGCAAGGGCACCATGCGGAAGGATGATCACCAGTTCTTCCAGCCCATGTATATCGCTTCATTCGGCGATCGCACGGAGAAGGAGCCGTTCGACGAGGAAAAGACCGGTTGGGGCTGGCGGCTAGCCGCAAAGATCGAGCCTGAGCAGACCATGCTCCCCACCACCTGCAAGATGGAGCGCCCGAACTAACCGTCGTCACCGCGCAAACTTCCTGCGCTCCAGCGTTCGCCGGAGCGAGGTCGGCTCATCTCTCGGGGGTGGAGCGTGCTCGAACTTATCGTCATATCGACGCTGAACGGCGTTCTGTTTGGAATGCTGCTGTTTTTAATGGCAAGCGGCTTGACCGTCATCTTCAGCATGCTCGGTGTTCTCAATTTCGCGCATGCAAGCTTCTACATGCTGGGCGCGTTTTTCGGCTTCCAGCTTAGCCGCTGGTTTGGCTTCTGGCCCGCGCTACTCGTCGCTCCCTTGCTGGCAGGGGGACTTGGTGCAGCGGTGGAGCGATTTGGTCTGCGACAGGTTCACAGGAACGGTCATGTCGCAGAACTCCTGTTCACGTTCGGCCTGGCGTTCGTGATCGAGGAGCTCGTACAGATTATCTGGGGCAAGAGTCCCGTCGATTTCCGCATTCCGTCTGTTCTGGATTTTCCCGCCTTCACAATCTTCTCCACCAATTACCCCGCCTACAAGATGTTTATGCTACTGGTGTCGATCGCGATCTTCGTTGGCCTGCTACTGGTTCTCAAGAAGTCTCGTGTCGGTTTGATCGTTCAGGCAGCGCTCACCCATCCGCATATGGTTGGCCATCTCGGCCACAATGTCGGACGCATCTTCATGCTGGTGTTCGGTGTCGGTACAGCCCTCGCCGCCGTCGCCGGCGTGATCGCAGGCCCCGCGCTGGTGACGCAGTCGAACATGGCTGCACTGCTCGGACCCATCCTGTTCGTGGTCGTTGTCGTCGGTGGGCTCGGTTCGCTGCCGGGCGCCTTCATTGGGTCGTTGCTGATCGGCCTCGTCCAAACCTTCGCGGTCTCAATGAATGGCTCTCTCGAGGGCGCGTTTGGTCCGCTGAGTCCGACCTACGCGCAGTCCTGGCTGGCCGACATCTGGAGCGTGACGATCGCCCAGATCGCACCGATCATGCCCTACATGTTGCTGGTACTCATTCTGATCTTTCGTCCAATGGGTCTGCTGGGGACGCGTGAAACATGAGCGAATTGACTTCAAGTGTAGCGCCGCCCTACCCCGCATTGAGCGAAAAGCTGAGATTCTATGGGATCTGGCTTGTCACAGGACTGATACTGCTGGCTTTGCCGAAAATTTTCGGCTCGGGGGGCGCGCTGACCACCTTCAGCTTGATTGGAATCTCGATCATCTTCTCTCTATCCTACAACATTCTGCTCGGCCAGACCGGATTGCTTTCGTTCGGCCACGCGGTCTATTACGGCTTAGGCGGCTTTCTGGTGATTCACGTCATCAATATTATCAGCGCCAACAAACTGCCGATCCCGTTGCCCTTGGTTCCTATTATCGGTGGCCTCACCGGACTATTCTTCGCTGCGCTGCTTGGATGGGTCTCGACCCAGCGCAGCGGAACGGCATTCGCAATGATTTCGCTTGGCATCGCCGAACTGATCGCCTCGTCGGCTCTGATCCTGCGGACGTTCTTCGGAGGAGAAGCTGGTATCTCAGCGAACCGCACCAAATTGTTTCGGGTTTTCGACTGGAATTTCGGGCCTCAAATTCAGATCTACTATCTGATCGCTGCATGGACATTGCTGGCGGTCATCGCCATGTATGCGCTGACGCGCACCCCGCTTGGCCGCATGTGCAATGCGGTGCGGGATAATCCAGAACGTGTTCAGTTCGTTGGCTACGACCCCCACGTCGTTCGTTATCTGGCCTTCTGCTTTGCCGGCTTCTTTGCCGGCATTGCCGGCGCTCTAGCCGCGATTAATTTTGAAATCGCCAACTCGGCCTATCTCGGCGCCTTGCAGTCCGGCACTGTGTTGTTCTCGACGTATATCGGCGGCATTGGCTATTTTATTGGACCTATTGTCGGAGCCATATTCGTTACCGTGCTATCGCTGAGCTTGAGCGATCTGACATCGGTCTGGCAGCTTTACTTCGGACTGTTTTTCATAGCGGTCGTAACGTTTGCGCCCGGAGGCCTCACAGGGCTTCTGATGATGCACCGGCCGCTGCTTAAGAGCGGCACATTGGGCAAGGTGTTGCCGTCCTATTTGATAGCGCTCGTTCCAACACTTGCATTGGTGGTAGGTCTCGTTCTTGCGACAGAATCGATCGTGCATCACACCGTGCATGCGGGCGATGACCCAAACATCAAAGCCTTCGGCGTGAACTTCAACGCCTCGAGCCCGATCACGTGGATCATTGCTCTGTTCCTGATTGTCGCCGGATCTTTCGCGGCGCGACTGACCTGGCGGCGGCTTGCACAGGCTTGGGGCGAGGCGCTCTCGGCAGCCCATGAAAGGGGATACCACGCATGACCGCGCCCGCCATAGAGGTGAAGGACGTTCAAAAAAGCTTCGGCAACATATCGATCATCCGCGACCTGAACTTAAGCGTGTCACAGGGCGAACGACACGCGCTCATTGGCCCCAATGGTGCGGGAAAATCAACAACGTTTAATCTCATCAGCGGCTATATCAGACCGACGTCGGGAACGGTGGCGCTTCGGGGAGAGGTGATTAACGGTTTGCCGCCCTACCAGATTAATCGTCGCGGGCTCTCGCGCAGCTTTCAGGTTACAAACGTGTTCGCAAACATGAGTGTATGGGAAAATCTGCGTTGCGCAGTCCTCTGGACCGACGGCCATCATTACTCATTCTGGAAGAACATCGACAATTTAAAAGAGGTCCGCGACCGAACGGCGCAAGTTCTCTCTGATATCGGCCTCGCTGCACGCCGCGACGTGCCGGCGGGGCTGCTAACATATGCCGAACAGCGCGCGCTGGAAATCGGCATTACCGTTGCGGGCGGCGCCGACGTCATCCTTCTCGACGAGCCTACCGCAGGCATGAGCCATGCGGAAACAGAGCGGGCGGTTTCGCTGATTCGTCGACTCACCGAAGGACGAACATTGGTGATCGTCGAGCACGACATGAGCGTCGTGTTCGGCCTCGCCGACCGAATCTCGGTGCTGGTCTACGGCCACATTATTGCGACCGGAACGCCGGACCAGATTCGCTCGAATCCCAAAGTCAAGGAAGCCTATCTCGGCGAGGAGGCAGCTTGATGCTCGAGGTCAAGGACCTGCACGCCTATTATGGCAAGAGCCATATTCTCCAGGGCGTTGATCTGCGGATCGATGCTGGTGAAGTCGTAAGCCTATTGGGCCGGAACGGTGTAGGACGTTCGACGACGGTCAAAGCGATCATGGGAGAAGTGCCGCCACAGGGCACCATCCGATTCAAGGGAGCTGACATCGCGGGCAAGCCGAGTTTTCAAATCGCCCAACTCGGCCTCGGATATGTTCCAGAGCATCGCGATATTTTTCCTGGGCTTACTGTGCGTCAAAACCTGATGCTCGGGATCAAAGACCCGCGCAAGCCTGGCAAATGGCGGCTCAACGACATGCTGGACATGTTTCCGAACCTCGCCGCGCGTGCGGATACGGACGCTGGCGTCATGTCTGGCGGTGAGAAGCAGATGCTCACAATGTGTCGTACGTTGATGGGCGATCCCGAACTGATCATGATCGACGAGCCCACTGAAGGGCTGGCGCCCCTCATTGTTCATCAGGTCGGCGACCTGATTGCGGAAATCGCGCGTCGTGGTGTGGCAATCCTGCTGGTCGAACAGAAACTCTCCATCGCCATGCGTATATCGCACCGCGTGTACGTCATGGGCCATGGTCGCATTGTGTTTGAGGGCACACCCGCGAACTTGACGAGCAACGACGCGGTTCGGAGGGAATGGCTTGAGGTTTGAACCGGGCATTTTCGATGCCCGCAAGTTGAGTGGATTATCGATGCCGGTCACTTCAGCCAATGGAATTGAGATCGCATACGACGATCGAGGCAATCGGAGCGATCCGGCCGTCGTCCTCGTTATGGGCCTTGCCACGCAAATGATTGCCTGGCCGGAGGCATTCTGTGACGACCTTGCCGCTCGGGGCTTCCGCGTTATTCGCTTTGACAATCGAGATGTCGGGCTGTCGACCAAGTTTGATTCTGCGCCATCGATCGACCCCGGCGCGGTCCTGCAACGGTTGATAGCTGGGGAAAAACTAAATCCACCTTATGACCTGACCGATATGGCCGCAGATACCGTCGGGCTGATGGATCGCTTGGCAATCGAGAATGCTCACGTGGTCGGAGCGTCCATGGGAGGCATGATTGCGCAGATCGTCGCGGCCAAATATCCCACTCGCGTACGAAGTCTGGTTTCCATTATGTCGTCGAGTGGCGACCCCGGTCTGCCACAGGCGAAACCCGAAGCGATGGCTGCGATCATGCAGGCCCGTCCGGATAGCAGCGACCGCGAGCTTGCGATTCAGCACGGCGTCAAAATCTATAAAGTGATCGGTAGCCCAGGCTATCCGACGCTGGACGAGGAGCTGCGAGCCAAGGTCGGCGCCGCCTTCGATCGGTCTTACTATCCCGTGGGAATCGGCCGCCAGTTTGCCGCGATCTTGGCAAACGGCTCGCGTGTCGAGATGCTCAAGAGGCTTTCCGTTCCAACGCTGGTACTTCACGGCGCTGACGATCCGCTGGTACCCCTCGAAGCCGGCAGACATACCGCCGCGTCGGTTCCGGGATCAAGCCTCATGGTTATCCCCGGGATGGGCCACGATATTGCCGCCGGTCTCATTCCCGTTCTGGTCGAGGCAATCGCCGCGCACTGCAAGAAGGCCGACCAAAACTCGAAGCGAGGGAAGATCATGGAACAGAGCAGATAGCTTCAGCGCAGGCCGCCGGCACGCGTTCCGGCATCTTCTCGAATCGGATGGAGAAAGCCATGGACAGGTTGTCAGCACTCGATGCCAGCTTCCTTTACGGAGAAACACCGGAATCTCCCATGCACGTTGCCGGACTGGCAATCTTCGGGCCCGCTCCGGCAGATACCGATATCTTCGCGATGTTCCGCGACCATCTCAAGAGCCGGCTCCATCTTGTTCCTTTCTTTGAGCGCAAGCTGGCGTTGGCGCCGATTCAGCTCGATCATCCAGTCTGGGTGCACGACGACAATCTTGACCTTGATTATCACTTTCGCCACACCTCGTTGCCAAAACCCGGAACGCAAGAGCAGCTCGAGACACTGGTGGCGCGGCTGCACATGATCCTGCTCGATCGCGCCCGACCGTTATGGCAGTATTATGTAATTGAGGGTCTCGAGGCTGGCGGCTTCGCCGTATACATCAAGATGCACCACGCCGGTATCGACGGTGGCGCAGGGATGGCTGCGCTTCCGATCATCTTCAGCCCCTCGCCCGAACCGGAACGCGCGCCGCTTCCATCGCCGCCAGCCAAGGACAGCAGAGCACCTGAGATCTTCGAACTGATCAGCGACTCCTACGCCAAGTTTTTCAATCAACAGCGCGCCTTCTATGAATCCTGGCCCGATCTCGCCAAGGCGATCGCAAAAGTGGGACAGCGCGCTACGCAGGACCTAGCTAATCCTCCTCGAATGCTTCCGCTTGCACCGAAAACGCTTTTCAATGTGTCACTTTCAAGCCAGAGGTCGTTCGGAACCTGCACCCTCTCCCTTCGCGACGCAAAGGCCGTGGCAAAGCTCACAAAGTCGAAGATAAACGACGTTGTGATGACGATCAGTGCCGGTGCATTACGGCGCTATCTAGAGCTACGGAAGGGGCTTCCCGATGGCCCGCTGATCGCGGCGGTGCCGGTTTCGCTGCGAAAAGCGGGCAACGCCGATATGAATAACCAGGTCACGGCGATGCTTTGCAACCTGGCCACGGACATTGCCGATCCGATCCGTCGTCTGGAAGCCATCGTTGCCTCATCCACCGACTCCAAGAAGCGGCTGGAGGATATTCGTGATGTCATTCCGGCTGACCTGACGTGGCTGGGAGCACCGATCATTATCACCGGGATGGCGCGCTTGATGGGGCAAGCTAAACTTGCCGAGCAACTGCCAGCAATCGTGAACGTCCTGATTTCAAACGTGCCCGGACCAAAGGAGCCGCTGTACTGCGCCGGCGCAAGGATGCTGAATTATTTTCCGGTCTCGATTCCATCGAACGGCAGCGTCCTGAACATCACCGTGCAGAGCTATCAGGATAATCTGGATTTCGGACTGATCGCCTGCCGAGCCGCTGTTCCTGATATCGAGAAACTGGTGGAGTTTTTAATCGATGAATTCGATCGCCTGAGAAGGGCGGCGGGCGGACCAGAGCAAGCAAAGGCACGAAAGATCGAGATCAGGGAAGCCAAGAGCGCATAGGTCCGGGGGAAATATTTGCGCCAGCGGACGAAGAACGGCTCGAGCAAATTGTATCAAATCACAGGAGGGTAAAGCCATGGCCAGCAGCATTTATAAGGTTATCGAATTGGTAGGTACAAGCACCGAGTCTTGGGAAGAAGCCGCGCGCGGTGCAGTTGAGCGTGCTTCGAAAAGCTTGCGAGATCTCCGGGTAGCCGAGGTAGTCGAACTCGACATGCAGATCACTGATGGCAAGATTGAAGCGTACCGTGCCAAGGTCAAGGTGTCGTTCAAATTCGAGGACAACCAGTAGCTCTGACGACATCGTTACGGTCAATCGTTGGCACGTCAGGTTGTTGGCTTGCCGTGGATGCTGCTGGATTCCCGCGCAGAACGATAATGAGCGAGCGGAAAAGAGTTCTTCTCACTACGACGGCTCAAATTCAGGGGCGCCGAGCATGGCGAGAAAGGGATAGCATCAGTTCGATCCTGGAGAATGTCGGTGAAGACGATCACAGCATTGGCTGCCAACAAGCTTGGTAAGTTTCTGGCCAAGGATTTTCGGCGCATTTTTGGGCCGGCACATGATGATCAGGCAGAGCGTCTTGGCTCTTTGGCGCGGAGTACGATTGAATTCCTCGGAAGGAGCGATGCTCCCTATCATAATTTTGAACATACATTGTTAGTCACGATGGTCGGGCGCGACATTTTACACGGCTTAACGCTCTGCCAACGAATTGAGCCTGCGGACTACAATCATCTCATCGTAGCATGCCTATTGCATGACATCGGTTATATGCGCGGCGCGCTGAGTGGCGATACTGAGACGGAATTTGTTGTGGATCGGAGCGGAGAAAAAGTTAAGCTTCCTCGCGGCGCTTCAGATGCAGCCCTGACACCTTACCATGTCGATCGCTCGAAGCTGTTTGCTTTTGAACGCCTCGGAAAATCTCCGACCATTGATGCCACACGCGTCGCGGAAGCAATCGAGTGTACCCGTTTTCCACCTCGGCCGAAGCGAACCTCCGCAGATGATATGGAGCCGAGATTAGTGCAGGCTGCGGATCTCATAGGACAACTCGGCGACCCCATGTACTCGCGCAAAGCAAATGCCCTTTATTCTGAGTTTGCAGAGATCGGCATGAATCGACAACTCGGGTATTCGTCGCCAGCCGATCTTATCGATAAGTATCCAGCCTTCTTTTGGAACAATGTCTCAATGCACCTCGACGACGGTATCAAATACTTAAATATGACGGTTTCCGGCCGTCAGTGGATAGCCAACCTCCATCATCACATCCTGTGTGCCGAGCGTGCCCACCGCCTGATGGGACCTCAGCGTTGAGGAATCGGTTAAAAGTGATCACGCGTCACCCAGTGTTTCGCTTCCGCGATGATTTACTGGAGCCAAATACTGCCGTTACTCCGCTCGATCCGGGAGTTGATTGGCACGCATTCGTTGCGACGCAAAAAGGCGGCCTCAGCGCGGCAGGTACTGGAGGCAGCCGAGAAGTTCCGCTTGGTCCACCTCTATCCGGACACCAAGGTACAGACAGCCCGCCGGTTCACGGTTCCGATTAGTCCAATTCTCCCCGCTGCAAATGAGGATTGCCACCGCCCGCTTGAGATCATCGACCGATAAGCGCCCGGCGGGATGGCCCGCTAATACCTTCAAAACTGTTACCGGAAAACTCACGGAGGCCTCCTCGCGACCGTCCAGGCCACGGCGATTGAGCCGGAGACCGGTCTGATCAAGCTCACCACCACCCTTCTCCATGCTTCCGGCGAATGGGTGGCCTCAGACTGGCCGGTCTGTCCGCGGCGCCGCACCGGATGGGCTCCGCCCTCACCTATGCCCGGCGCTTCGGCCGCTTCACCCTCGTCGGGATCGCCGACGATGAAGATCAGTACTTGTGGCAGCAGGGCCACCAAAGCGATCGTTGATACGGGCGGTAACCAGATCGATCTCCTGCCTGATCCCAACGTTGGTATAGCGCCAATTCGCGCTGGCAATTGTAGTTCGCCAGCAAGACGTGGTGCGATGACGTCAGGGTCGGCATGATCGCCGTCGCGGGCATGTTGCACTGATCTTTGGAATAGGTTGCCAGACTGGTACCAGAGCAGCGGTTCGGCAGCTACCTATGCCGCTGCTCGCAAAGCTATCGAAACCGCTTGCACGGTGGCATCCGATCCTTCCCTTCGGCTCGTCAAAGCTGATGCCGGAAGCGAACCTGCAACGGCCACGCAAGTCACGGTGGGTCAAGCGCCGATACAGAACCCGAAGAATGATCGAGGCGCAGATGATCTTGAAACCGAGTTGTCCAAAGCGCGCCAGGTTATTGCGGAAGCCGAAGAAAGACAGCCCGATTGAAGCAGAGGGCTGAGACTGCCACGACCGAACTGCGGCAATCGCTTGAAAAAGTGGCGAGCCTGGAAAATGAACTGGCGTTAGCGCGACAGCACGTCGAACAGACGTCACGCCCCCCGCGGCAAATCCGTCGCATTCCACAACGACGAGCAAAGCGCGCCAACCAACAGGATTTCTTCGGAGCTTTCAACTTGGCTCCCAATCGTGCCCTGGCCCAACGCTCCGCGCGAATCCGGTAACAATTGCTGTCTTTGAGTCAGGTGTCCTAATTCCTTAGGGTTTGATTTCCAGCCTATGCGGCTTAGCCCGCTGGGACCGAGTTCCGACCTCCAGAACAGCACTAAATGACTTCTTGAGGCCGTTGATGGGGTGGGGTAAAGTCCCTGTATTCGCTAAGTTTTTTCTTAGAAATAGTAAAATCCGTGAATAGGCGTCTTTTTACATGCGCCGTACAATCGACACCGCTCCAAGGGATGGGACGTTCGTCATTCTTGAAGATGACGGAAGCGGAAGCTTCGAGTTTGCTCAGTGGTCGGCTGAGGCACGTGGGTGGGTAAGGGAGAATGGCAAGCCAAGTGAGATCACGCCGACGCATTGGCAAACGAGGCATCTTCCCGAGGAAGGCGATGAATTTCTTTGGCGAGACGAATTTATTCCGCCGACGCTAGCCAAACCGCCGCCCCCTCCGGCGTCGCAAGAGCCACGCTCCTTTAGTTTCCCCTCGGGCCTGGCTGCACGCGCGAGGGCGACGGAATTAGCTCGTCTTGTTGCGAATGCGGACCCTGTCGATGTCGTCCGGGCCGGGGCGCAGACCGCGCAGGCCAAATCCGAGCAAGGACGGGCCACGTCCCGCTGGTTTACCGTCTCCTCGATCGCCGCAGTCATGGCCGGCGCGATGCTCGTCGGCTGGTATTTCCACGATGAGCTCGCCGGCTATGTGTCGCGATACAGTGACGAACTGAAAAACGTCAGGATTGGCACAGGCGGCGTTGAGGTCGCCGAGCAAAACACCCCTCTCCCAGTCCAGGACTCGCAAAAAGCCAATTCATTGGCGCAGGATCCTGCTCTACGCCAGCAAGTCGACCGGCCGAGCTCACAGGCGCCGGGGGATACTGCGCAGGTCAAGCAAGGTGCAGAAACTGAGCGGCCTTTGGAGAAAGAGCTGCGCCGGGCCGACGTTCCCGCAAAAGAAGTGGCGACGCAGCCCAGTCCGACCGTGGAAGCCGCGACGGCGGAGCTGCGACAATCTCTGCAGCAGGAACGCGACAGGGCCGAGGCACTGGCCGGCGAGCTGGCAAAGGCACGACGTGACATTGCAACGCAGCTGGCGTTGCCGAGCAAGGCACGCGACGAGACGGCGCAGCGCAATCAGGCAGCGGAGAAGGCGACCGCAGAACTGCGACAGTCCCTGAAAATAGAGCACGACAGGGCCGAGGCATCGAATGGCGAGCTGGCAAAGGCGAAGCGGGACCTCGAGACCCAGCTAGCGCTGTCGAGCAAGGCGGGCGATGAGGCGCTGCAGGTGAAGAAGGCCGCCGAGAGTGCGACTGCAGAGTTCCGGCAGTCACTCCAGAAGGAGCGCGACAGGGCTGAGGCGCTCACCAGCGAACTGGCGAAGGCGAAGCGAGAAATCGAGACCCAGCTGGCGCTGTCAAAAAAAGCAGGCGACGACGCTGCGCAGAAGAATGCCGCCGAGAAGGCGACGGCCGAGCTGCGCCAGTCGCTACAGAAGGAGCGCGACAGGACCGAGGCACTGAATGGCGAACTGGCCAAAGCGCGGCGGGACATCGAGACGCAGCTGGCGCTGTCGAGCAAGGCGGGCGATGAGGCGCAGCAAGTGAAGAAGGCCGCCGAGAGTGCGGCCGCGGAGCTACGACAGTCGCTACAGAAAGAGCGCGACAGGGCCCAGGCGGTGACGAGTGAGCTGATCAAGGCGAAGCGGGACGTCGAGACCCAGCGGGCGCTGGTGAGCAAAGCGCAGGAGCGCGACCGGCCCGAGGCGACGGCACAGATTCGTGGAATGATACAGCCCGAGACGCAAACTCCGGTCGGGCGTGCGTCAAACGGCCAGATCACCGGGGTGAAACCAGCCGCGACCGCGGCAGCGGCCGAGCGGCCGACGGCCGCAGAGCCGCCAGGCAATCCGGAAGCTATCAGGTTGCTCGCCCGCGCTAGCGAGCTGCTCACCCAGGGAAATATTGGTGCCGCGCGGATCGTGCTCGAGCGCGCTGCAGAGACGGGGAGCGCACAGGCGAGCTTCATGCTCGCGGAGACCTATGATCCCCTCGTTCTTTCGACATGGAAAACATACGGGACGCGCGGCGATGCGACGAAGGCGCGCGAACTATACGAGAAGGCTGATGCCGGCGGGATTCAGGCGGCCAAGAGTCGAGCCGACGCATTGCGTTAATAAGTGTAAGGATGGCGCTTGGGCATCCAGAAAACCCCAAAGGCAAAGTTATCCAGTCAATCCGGTCTGGCGACAACTATTGGCTTCGCGTAGAGATCACACCTCTTGGTCACGGGTACTGGAAAGACGCTATCATCGTAACATATAGCGCACCTTCGCCGCCGCGACCGCTGCAGTCCCCATAAGAGAAAAACAGATTGCCGGATTCCAAGGATAGTTCCGTGGTAAAACGAGTTCCCAAACCGTTCTCGGCGCGACAATAGAGCTGCCTCTCGTTGATGCTTGTTTAATGTGGGATGGGGAAAACGGCATTCGATTTGTTCCCCGGCCTCATTGCCCCAACTAGTTCTTCTGCGCCGCCTCAACCCCAGCATCTCGCAGCACGCGCTCACGGATCGCATTGAGCGCCCGCATGTGCTCCTCTTGGCTCACGGTCAGGCTTCTCCCCCGTCGCGATGTCTATGATCGACTTGGCGAGATTGCATCTCCCGACGGGTGGTTTGGTTCAACCTGACGCCAGTCCAAATAATCGTAATAGCTGGACCATCGGTAAATCTCAGCACTGCAATTCCAGCATTTGAAAATCCCAAATCGGCTGGGCGAACGCCGCTCTTGCATGGCGCAGTAAACCCGACTGCATTTGGGGCAGGCAAAGACTACCGTGGTCTTAGTGCCGAGCGGCATCTAATCAATATGCGCCCGGAACCCGCCGATTCCTAGGCATCGGAGGCTGCCAATCAAACTGATCCACTAGTTTTGATGGTAATCGCGAGTTCATTTTCGCTTCGCCCCTATGTCGAACCGACCGAGGCCTAATGAAACAGGCGCGTTGGATTTGTAGCCGCGTTGTTGGGCGCGTATCTGCCCCGCGCAGGCCCGGCGGTAGCTCCTCACCCGTCGGCCGCTCAGCAGGATGACTAAACTCGCAAGGATTGCGACGCCGTCAGCCGACCCTGAGATTCTCCGCCGACATTTTTCCCCGGTTTTCCTTCACTTCATAACTTACCTTGGTGCCTTCGTTCAGATTGCTGAGCCCGGCCCTCTCCACAGCCGAGATGTGCACGAATACGTCATTGCCACCGCCGTCCGGCTGAATAAAACCAAAACCTTTGGTCGCGTTGAACCACTTCACAGTACCTGTCGCCACGTCCGTTCTCCCATTGCAGAGCAATGCTGCCAGCCAGGTCGGCCGCCGGTTTGCGGCAATAAAACCCCGCCGGTAATTGCCCCCGGCGGGTTTCCTTATGCATCATCTCGCCCGGTGATACCGAGCAGCCGCCGGGTTGTCGCTCGCATACGGGCTCTCTGCGCTGCCAGTCATAGAATCGCGACTGGTTAGAGCCGAGTAAAGTTACAGCTTGGCGCCCGCCAACGTGAATCCCAGGATAAGGATAGCAAAGGCATGAAGCGTAGTCAGGTGCGATTTTGAAGCCTAAGATCAAGCCTTGGACGGAGGAAGAAGGAGCGACTGAAAAAATTCGCCGCCGACGGCGCTACCGCAGCGCGAGGTTCAGCAGCGCTGAACCAAAAAACAATATTAGAGTGCAGGCAGCCAAGCTTGGCATTCGCTTTCCAACAGTGCGGGAGCAACCCAAAAAGATTGTTCCCGCGCCGACCAATCCATGGCGGCAGTATTAGGCATATCCAGCAACCTCAGCAAGAACCGCAACGACGTCGTCTCCAATGTAGGGGCTCGGAACTAACCCCTTCTCCAGATGGTTGAGAACTGTGTACGGAACGATGACGAATGACGGATATTAAGAAGCTGACTGGGGCAGATTGGGCGCGTTACACATCCAGGCCGATACATGTTTAAGTTCGGCTGGCTGACGATAACAGCCGAGGACCAATGGGTTTGGGAAAATTACCCCACCGCTGCTTTCACTCTCGTCCGAACACCGATGGAAACCGACGAAAGCTGGGGACGTTCGAACTGCGCACCGATTCCAATTATTCGGGAAGCGAAAAACAGCATAGCAGAGGTTTTGTGCACAGCCGTCGCACGCGGAATCATTACCGAGCTGCGCTGCGCCTGTCCTAACGATAGCGCGCCGCGAAAGGCCCTCTTACCGAGCGTTGTTCATTTAAAGACAGCGATTATCCATCCAATAATAGTTTGAATTGGCGTTGGCGGAGGTGAAACAGTCGAAAAATTCTTCTGTGCCTCGCCGGCTTTGCGTCCTCCGACAACGATGTCGAGCTCGTCGTCAGAGATGATCTGGCTTTCGGATTCGATCATGACGCCCTCCATAAATTGGTTGTCCGAACATGCCCTGGGCGGTCCTGCGTCATCTGTGCTGAAGGTCACATATTCGCGGATGGCTGTCCGGGCATACTCGCTCCAGATCAACGGCGCACAAGTCGCCACACGTGGAGCGGGACGATGAGCAATGAGGTAGCTTTGTTGAACGACGCGGAACTCGAAGGCGCCTTCGGCGGCATCATCACTAGCAACACTAGGTTGGACGGCATTCCTCCCGTAACCACCCTCAGCCGGGTGAAAACCTCCGACAAACAGCAACAAGCCGTGCTGGCGTTCATTAAGGGGTGAGCAGGCGGCGCAGGAATTGAAGTTCGATCGAGCGCGCGCGCCAGTCTTGTCGCCTCATTCGCCCGCGGCGTAACGAATGATGAAAGCGGCGGTCCGCGCGTCAATCATATTGCCCTGTCCAACGGACAGACCCGAGGGTCAGATCACCCGCTTCAAAGCTCGTCAGACGGCAAATGTACGGCCGCGGCAACTCGATTTGCTTCAAGCTGATCAAAAGTGTGCCAGAGCTAATTTTGGACGCCGATCAGGGGTCAAAATTTGCGCGCTGATTGACAGATTATCCAGCGACAAACGTAGTGAAAGCGGTGAGGACAGCGGTTAGTCCGGTCGTTAGCATCGTCGTAATAGTACCACCACCAACAGAACCGAACGCAGCACCCACCGCGGCGATGATACAAGCCGCGACCAACACGTACTCGAACGACACCACGCCGTCCTTGTCCGCGCGCACACGCTTCAAGGCTTCGGCGGTCTTCTGAACATAATGGTTCAACATAGGAGCAAATTCTCCCTTCAAAATGAAATGTGAAACATCGCAACGAGCCTTGTCAGAGAAACCTGCCAATGGGGTAATTACATTTGGGCCAGAGGGCTGCCCTGCTAATCATTGGCTAATTCTACCATGACTAGACGAGCAAATCACCCCCTCGTCCGCGACAATGGGCGTGAGTGTTGCGGCGGATGCTCGCAGAAAAGCCTTGTCGACCTCGACCAACCGCGCTGCTTGAGCTGTCGCAAGTGTGATCCGCGGTTCACCTTGGTTTCGCCGGTCAAGAGACCTTGCTTGTTCATCCGGTCTCATGCCGATTACCCAAGACCCAAGTCCGTTTCGATCTGGCAAACCGTCCTTGCGTCTGTCCAGCATGTCACGGCTGCAAACTCGCGGCACGGCTGGATGCATGTTCGAATCTGCGAACGATTCTGGACAACGCCCTTACCAGAGCTCGAATTTCCCTTCCGACGGCGAAGAAATAGAGCAGGTGCGTGACCGCAAAGGACAGGAGGCAAGTCCCTAAAATGGTCGCCATCACATACAGGCCAACGCCCGACGGGACCGCCAGGGTTCCAAGCGATGCCTGCGTGAGGGTGGGTACGCCAACCTGCCAGGAGAAGACCAAAAGGCCGGCATAGACTACGCTCGCATGCGTTGCGACCGTGAAAGGGAGCCTGGACCTGGCTGCGAGCCCAATGCAGGCAAGCGCGAAGATCGGAAGCGCAACCCCGAAAAACTGAAACCCGTCAATCGGAACGAGATAGCTCAACGCTGAGTAGCTGCGCTGAAAGATGCCGAACACCCTGAGATTGATGAACCAGAGAAGTTCAGAGCTGGGGGCATATTGAAGGGCCCGCGCGGCCAATTCGGCGCAAAGCGTGGCGGTAAAAAGCGCAAACGGCCCGAGAAATTGCAGCTTGAAAAGACGGTTCATCCGACAAGTCATACGCCAAAAACGTTTAGCTTGTCTTAAAAGTTCCCCGGCACCTCTGGTCAAAAACTATCAACAAAATCAATGAACTACGGCCGACTATTCTACCCTGGCTGGTTGTTCGGCGGCCTCTCGATGAACCGCCGGCTGCCATTGAGCAGCTCAAGGTTATTGATGACCACCGGGTTGGTCGGATCGAGCGAATAAGCCCTCTCAAACTTTCGCCGCGCCGCATTCAGATTGCCGCGCAGCATGTATGAATATCCCTGGTCATTCAGGACCTGAATAGTTTCGCCGCCGAGCCGGATCGCTTGCGCATAAGCCTGATCGGCAAGATCAAAACGGCGTATCCGGTCATAGCTCGCCGCGAGCCCCATCCATGCCGTCAGGTCCTTCGGCGACTTCTCGACCGCATCCTTGAAATAGCGCTGGGCGATCCCGTAATTGCCGCGGTTGAAATGCTCCAGCCCAAGCCGGACGGGCTCGTCGGAAGGGTAATATTTGACGTCGGTCGGTTCCTGCACGGGGTCAGCGCCCGCCGGATTCACGGGAGCGACGATAGCCGCGTCTCTCGTTGTGGTGTCACACGCCGCAAGGCCGGTCGCCAACCAGCAACAGGTCAGCATTAGAATGAGACGACGCATAACCCTTGGTCCCCCGCCCCGGTCCAGTGAACCGGTGCACTGTTCGAAATATCATCGCTGCACTTAGCTATAGAAAACAGTTACCTGCCCCCTGCACCACCGACCGGCACCGATACGCCAGCAGACGATCCAGCCCCCAATCCATCAATGTTAATATTCTGGGTTGGGGTAGTCCGCACGCCCATCTGCTTGCCCGATTCGCTGATGTCGGGAAGCTGATCGACCGGCTGTTTCGTGTTGCCATAGCGTGTCACGGCGGCTCCCACGCGCCGAGCGTCGGTCGCGATCCTGCGATCACCAACGTATCGCGGCCATGGATGGATTGTGTGGGTGACGGCGTTGACCTGTTTGGCATCGCCGGCGCTCATGGTGATGGTGTCGGAACGCTGGAAGTAGCGATCCACCTCGTCGTGCCCCGCCAATCCATAGCAGCCCCCCAGCAGGAGCGGAGCGAATATGGCCAGCAATCTGATGCGCATAGTTCGTCCTCAGTTCAGGGTTTTGATCGCTGGTTGACCAGAAACGGGAACCGGCGCCGGAGCACGCACTGTGAGCTCGGGGGCGATGATGTGGCCGTACGGTCCCTTCACCTCGCCGCCGGAATTGACATAATCGTTATAGCGCTTCCGCACTTCCATCTGGCCGTTGAGGAAGAAATCGACGTCGTTGGCCGGCAGACGGGAGTCGAGCGGCGATGCCAGCGCCTGTCCGGGCACCGCCGGCGCGGCCAGGCGCGGCGTGACGATGATCACCAGATCGGTTTCCTCCTGCTGGTAGGACGAAGAGCGGAATAGCGTCCCGAGCACAGGCACCGAGCCGATCCAGGGCACTTGCGAGACGTCCTGCCGATTGCGGGTCTGCAGCAGGCCGGCGATGGCGAAGCTCTGGCCGTCGCGCAACTCAACCGTGGTTCGCGCATCACGCCGCGACAATGCGGGAATGATCGTGCCCCCGATCTGGACCGCGTTCTGGAAATCAAGCTCGCTGACCGAGGGTTCAACCCGAAGGTTGATGACGCCGCGCGACAGAACGGTAGGAACGAACGCCAATTCGACGCCGAACTTCTTGAACTCGATAGAGACCGTAGGGAAGCCAGAAGCCCCCACCGTAGAAGCCACCGGCACCGGAAACTCACCGCCGGCCAGGAAGCGCGCCGCGTCTCCCGACAGCGCCATCAGATTCGGCTCGGCCAGGCGGCGCAGTACACCCTTGGTCTCCAACGCTGTCACCAGACTGTCGATCGACATGCCGTTGTTGAGTCTGAGAATGCTTGTGAGCAATGCGCCATACGGCGCCGCGCCGCTTGCCAGTGTGGCAACCGTACCAAGCAGCGGAAGGCTGCCAGTCGGAGAGGCACCGACATTATTAGTACTCGTCACGGTCGTGGCGTTGTCCGATGGATTGGTCCCGGTAACGGTCACGCGTTGTGTGCTGTTTATGGTATTACCGCCGATGGGTACGCGCCCGGGGCGCCCATTCAGGCCACCAAGACCCGTGTTACCCACGTTCGTGCCGTTTGCATTGGCGGCAAAGAGGTTGACACCCAGGTCACGGCCGGCGGCTCTGTTAACCTCGAGGAATCGGACTTCCAGCATCACCTGCTGCGGCCCCGCCACGCTCATGGCGTTGACGACGGTGCCGCCCTTCGCGACCATGCCGGTGGCAATGGCCATCGCTCGCTCGGCGGCGACCGCGTCCGCTGCTGTTCCGCTCAACACCACCTGGCCCTCCCCGGAGGAGACGCGAATGCCGCGCGTGCCGGTACTGGACTGGATGTTCTGCTGCAGATTGCCGGTATCGATCGCGACCTCGACATCGAGGATGCCGATCTGCTTCATAGAACTGTCGAACAGGATGACGTTGGTAGTGCCGGTCTGCTTGCCCTGGATGTAGATCAGCTGATCGCTCAGCGACTTCACGTCGACAATGTCAGGCGACCCCGCGACAATCGTCGAAAAAGGCGCATCGACCCTGAAGGTGCGTGACTTGTTGAGGGTCACCTTGACCCGCTGGACATCATTCATTTCGCTGACGAAGACGCCGCCGCCGGAGGAGCCTCGCCGATCTGCCGCGCCCGCGCGCTCAACGGAATCAAACAAGGAAAGCGCAGCGCCAAGAGCTATCATGCTCGAAGCCAGAAGCCTCCCTCCTGCCCTAGCTGAAACGCGACCGCCCTTCATTCGATTTCCCCTCGCCGCGAACCACTTCTGTCCCCGTAAATTTACGGCCTCAGCGTCCTAACAACTCTCCTTCGCGCACCACGTCGCAAAGCTTACAATGTGTCCCACTATAAATCGTTACTTCGTGTTCTTGGCGCGCTCTGCCCCTAGAGAGGGCACTTCCCGGTCTCCCGCTGGCCGCAAATACGGCTTCAAGATCATCATCAGTCATGCTCCTCGATTGCAAGGAGAGACCCTCATTAGGTTGCTGCAACATCAGCGAATATTTCCCAATGTTGCGAGCGAGCACCACCTTTTGTGCAATGCGGAAGATTGACCGTGGCCAATACTCGATCGCTTGCTGGTGCCGACCTTATTCTCAGTGAGAGTGGGACGTAGCGCTAGGCTCCACCATCTCGCGCGTCATGCAGGCGCCGCGATTTTACGGCGAGCGCTGGCGCCGAAATTCGCGCAGGCTTGAAAACGGAACCGCGGGCCAAATCGAGGACCCTGCCGACCAACGTCTCGCGCCAAAGGCCGAACCGAATCCGGCTCACTGCATACCGGGTCGCTCGTTGGGCCGCGATCGCCCCGAGCGCCAGCGCCGCGCCGGCGAGCACGTCGACCAGATAATGCCCGCCAATCGGCGGGATCGAAAACAGCATCGCCGCGTTCAGCGCTGCGATCCCATATCCGAGCAGGCCGGTACCGCGAAAGGCATATGTGAACAGCACGGCAAGAACGGTATGAAACGAGGGCATTGCTACAATGCCTTGCATCGCCAACGACTCGAACTGCCACGGCCCGCTTGCACGCAGCGTCAGCAGATCTCGCAGATAGGTAACGTCGCCAACGCCATGCACGGCAAATGGGCCCAGCGTTGGCCAAATCGCCGAGATCAGTGCCGTCGGCGCCACCGTCGCGCACATCAGCAGCATCAGCTCTTCGATACGTGCGGATCTGTCCCTTTTCGAAAAGTAGATGACCGCAAGAAGGAACTGCGCAAAGAGGGTGTTATAGACCACCAGCAGCAGACGGTTCAGGGTCGGCCAGTCGAGCAACGCGGTGTGCAAAGCCGACCAGTCGAAGCCAATCGCCAGGTCCCACCGCTCCATCACCACGTCTTGCAGAGGGAACGCGCAACTGGCAGCGAGGTAAGTCAGCACGGAAGCCGTGGCGGCGAAAGTGAACAACCAGGCAACCGCCTCCAGCATGTTCGCTCTAGCGCGATGGCGGTGATGGCATGCCGCGGAAAGCGCAAGCAGGGCACCGATCAGGCCGACCCTGATTTCGCTGCCACTGATTTTCATCCCAACCTGTGAGGCCCACACAAAATCAACGGCAAGCAGAAGGCCAATCAATGCCCAAGCCAGGGGCCACTGGAAGATCGCGACCGGGCCCAAATATTGGGCCGGCATCACGGCCTGCGGCAATGATGCTGTCATGGTGGCATTTGTCGTGGTTTCACATCTGGCATCATCGTGAACGCGATCGCCATCGCGGTGGGCTCGTCGAGTGTTCATCGGCCAGATGCCTGGGATGTGCTAGAAAGGAATTGTGGTGGTCGCGCTCGGGCTGTTCAATGTTGTGCCCCATATCGGCATCAGCATGTTGAAAGTCACAGATGCCGTAACAGTAAGTGCGCTGCCTCCCGTAGTCGTGTTCAGTGTCGGCGAGAGACCGCCTATCATTGGGGCAACGGCTTTCTTCTCCGCAAGGGATGGCAGGGGGTCACCGGCACAGGTTGGCGAAGTTTTTTTCATTACGCTATGGACGTAGCAGTCGTTGATCATCCATGTCCGAGCACCAGCATTCGCGAGCGTCCGCAATGACTGCATGGTGATTGCGTAACGCCCCAGATCGAAGATGGCGAACATCAATATGAAAAGCGGCGCGGCGACAAGGCAGAATTCCATCGCTCCGATGCCGCGCTGATCGAGCTTTCTCATTATTGCACCAACTGGACATACTGGCTGCTAACCAACTTCGTTTGCGATGGGCACCCTGTGGTGTCGAAGGTCGCATTGCCGTTGAACGCGACTGACTTGGAGATCAACTCGCCACACTTTCCGCCGGTCACGTCGAGCGTCGGATTGCCCTGGAACGTCACATTCGCGCTCGGCAAGTACATGATCCCCTTCAATTCGATACCGGAAGTTCCGCCAAGTTGTACGTCGTTCGGGCCGTTCTTGCTCGTATCAGGATCAGTGATCTTGTAGAGCGCCATATGGGCGAATAGGCTGCGGATGGCGTCGGACTGAAGTGCGGAGGGAAGCTGCGAGGCTGCGACCGACGGGTTGCCAGTGAGATTGAGAGAACTATTGCCAGTCACCTTCAAACTCGCGCCGGGCAACAGGATGAACAGTGCCGTGCCGGAGATCGACACGCCGCCACTCAGGGTGAATGTGTCAGAGATGAAGTAGACCCCACCTGTCAACGGTGGGGGGGAGCCACTAGCATTACCGGTCAATTTAAACTTATCGTTCCTGCAAGGGGTCGCGGCACTGTAAGCGGTCAGAGCGCTACCTGAACACTTCGCGAGCGTCGGTATCGTCACCGCATCAAGCGCGGAGAAAGGATTGGGGATCGGCGCCGGCATATAGGTTAGCGCGGTGTTGCAGAACGATGCGGCGCCCGTGCAGCCGCCGACACTTGTTAGCGAGCCAAGATTCATGCTCATCCCACCGCCGGTGAAGTTGATTGCATCATTGGCCATACTGTTCGAGGCCATGCCGCAATTGGGCGCATTGATGTTCGGGCTGCCCTGGAAACTGACAGAGCCGGTCAATGCCAGGACGCATGGCGGCTTCTCTATAATCTGTACTTTGGCAACGGCTGTCGCGGCTATGTTGACCGTGGACAAACCAAGCACTCTCGCCAGGTATGCTGGTTGTTGCTGGCTCACAGTGGCCTGAATGTACGTTCCGGCTATCCCCTTCCATGAACCGAGCGAAGCGACCTGGACGGAATGCGAGACTCCTGCCGGGCTGGTGACACACTTGGAGCCAGGATAGGAGGTGCCCGCGTTGCAGAACGCGTTGTGTGCCGCGGATTGCTTGGCGCGATAGTCCCATGTTTGTGAAACCGCGCACGATGAGCCCGATAAGCACAACTGTTGCACGGCGCCCGAATAAGCTGCCGCATCGGCGGCATTCTGCGCGTGTTGCCTGGTAACGTACCACGATCCCGCCTCGCCCCCGAGTGCGACCACTCCTATCAGCGGCACCAGGGCGATAACGGTTGCGAAGGCGGCGGAACCACGACGAGAGCGAAGCAAGCTACGCATGGAACACTCCTATTGAAACCGTTCACCGTAAGACAGTGTGAACGAACAAGGATTGGCGTTACCACTCTGACAGATCACCGACCTTAACAGGATGGGCGCCATGGTGACGGTCGTCGAGTATGTATAGTGCTTGGGCGGAGCAAAGTTGCCTGCGGAGCAGGCAGCCATGCTGTCGCTGCAAACGACCTGGAGATTTTCGATGGGATAACCCGAAACCGAAGTGGGCAGTGCCGACTTCCAGGCTGCCCAATCGGTAACGTCCTTTGGCGGGTCGTACTGGATCTTTTGCCCGAAGGCGCGCAACGCCTCCCACGCGGATACATACCGAAAGCCCGCGGCAGCAACGTCGGCAAGCGGCAGAAGCAGGCCCATCACCAGGAAAAAGTAAACGACCAGCATTTCAAGCGCGGCCGCGCCGCGCTGATCCGCGATGAAAGAAACTCTACGGTTCACGAGCCTGTCTCGACAGGGCGATAAATGCAGCACGTTGGCCCCTCCGCGTCAGTGTTAGGCCGATGCAGATCAACACGCATGTCCATAACAAGTTGGCCATTCATGACCACTCACCAAACATAGGGAATCAATCTCCAGCGCGATGCTTCGTAACTGGAGTACTCAGGGAGGCTGCGCCGAAGCAGGTCCTCTTCGTAAAGAATTCGGCATATTTGGACGCCGATATGCAGGAACAGTATGATCACCGTTGTCACTGTCAGATATTGCAGGACTACACCCAGGATCACGATTTCTTCCGCTAGGTAGAGTGGGTGTTTGATCCATCGGTAAGGACCGGTTTGCACCACTTTACGTGCCTGCGGTACCAAACTGAACGACTTACCCAGATGTCGGATCGTCACAAGCATCATGATGATGCCGATCAGCACGCAAGCGGTGGACAGCAAGTTTGGCAACGATTCCTCGGTTTTGCCGAAGAAGGTGATGGTCCATGGCATATAGCTGCCGACGAATGCAGCTATCCGAGGCAGCGGGCCGGTCGCGTGCGCCTTTGCCGGTGGCCTGGTCAACATCAAGACCGTCAGGAGCACGTAGAAGATGCCAAGGCAAAAACTCGACAGCAGCGATGGCCAGGGATCGTCAAGCGATGTCCCGATTTTTGTGGCGACCAGCAGTGCCAGCAACATGAACCACATGCCGCCAAGCATCTGCATCGTCCGCTCGTAAGACCAGTTTTTTGACAGGGTAATCGTGCTCATGCTTATTTCATCCCGAAGCTGGCAAATGTACGTATGAGGTGCAGAAACGGACTTCCGCCCAAAATGATGAACATGGCTGGAAGCATAAACAACACCATCGGGATAGTCAGCTTGGCGCCCAGCTTGTGTGCTCTTTCTTCCAGGTTGGTAATACGTTCTCGCCGGAGGTCGACAGCGATACTGCGCAGCGCCTTGCTCAACGGCGTTCCATACTGCATGCTTTGGCTAACCATGACGCCGAACCGGCGAAGTCCTTCCGACGTAGATCCAATTTTCTCGAATGCGTCGCTGCGGTTTGGCAGTATCCGGAGATCATCAAGAAGGCTGTACAAGACCTGGGCCATCGCAGGATTAGTCCGCTTCATTTCTTCCGCTACGCGTTCCAGCGCGCTCTCCAGACCCATTCCCACTTCGCTGCAGACAACTAGCAAATCGATCATATCCGGCGTACCGAGCCGGATGGCGGCGTTAAAACGCCGTCTCAGCACCGACAGTATCAACCGCGGCCCCATAATTCCGATTACCACGCCAATGAGCATGAAGATCAGCCCATCGGTCAGCGACTTCCCTGAAAGCTGCGCGACAAACAAGCCAATGATCGGAAGCAAAAACATGCTGACAGTCTTGACACCAATCCAGATCGACAAGGTTCGATGAGGATTGAAACCTGACGCTTGAACGATTGTTCGTAGTTGGTCCAGATTTTCTGCAGAGTAGAAGCGCCGATACCGCGTCCCGAGCGATGAAAGCCAGCCAGTCATGCCTCCGAAGGCCGTTGACCGGTCAGGAATGCCCATCACGGCGTTTGACACCCGCACGTTCAACGCACGGATGTGCAGTTCGTGGATGATCAACACGCCGGTCGCAGCCGCAAGTGCTATGGCGAAGGCGACCAAACTGAAGCCAAAAGTCATAGCTGTGTTTCCCTTCTGACCATCCAGCGTATCACCAGGGTTCCGATAATCACCGAGGCTGCCGCGTAAGCCAGGAGTATGTTTCCGGTCGGATCGTAGAACAGCAGATCGACTGTTTGCGGATTGATCAGGTAAAGTAACCCACCTACAACAATGGGCGAGATTGAAAGTGCGCGAGAGGAAAAGATCACCTCTCCAGCCAGAGCCTTCGCGCGAGCAGCGAGCGCAACACGCTGCCTCACAGTATCTCCCAGTGTCTGCAACGTTTCGGTCAAGCTGCCACCTGACTTCAGCTGGACTGCAAGTGTCACCGCAAAGATCCCATACTCCGTCACTTGCGTTCGCTGATAGACAGCTTCTACAGCTTCCTCTGGAGATCTCCCCATCGTCACTTCGCTGCATACGATGGCGAACTGCCCAGCTGTTGGTTCCGGCATCTCGCGAGCGATGGTGCGAAATGCTTCGTTCACAGGCAGCCCGGATCGAACAGTACTGGTCACCAGCTGGATCGTGTCAGGTAGCTGTCGAAAAAGTTGGTTGGCGAGGCGATGTTGCTGCCATCCGAACAAACCTCGCACCACCATCAGGGCCACAATAGCAGCCGCGAGAGACACGTAGAGGGTAGAAAATTTCAGATAGCTATTGGCATAAAAGATCGCCGCTGCTGCAATGACACCGGCAATTATCGGATACGCGGGGTGCCAGGTGTAAGCTATCCCAGCCTTGTAATTGGCTAAGCCGTGGAGAAACTGCCACCGGGACCCGGCCTCTAACCGACGAATGGAGGGCAGGCTCGCCAACTCTGAGGCTGGCAGAGCTGTCGTTATCTGTCGGTCCATGCGGCTTTGTCGAGCGCCGAGCCACAACGTCATGGCTGCTGCGCATATCAGGAGCACCAGGTTAACGATCGTCAAAAACTCCGGAATCATAGCTGCCTCATAGCCTCAGCCCAAGCTCGATCAAGCCCATAATAGACAAGACGGCTCTTGAACTTAGGGACTGCGTGGGTGGACCTATAGGTGCCCGATATCCGCCCGTGAACATCTTCCTCTTCGTACTCGAACGCTGCGATGTCATTGGTGGTGATCACATCGCCCTCAAGACCGATCACCTCGCTGATTTGGATAACGCGACGTTGTCCATCCCGCATGCGTTCCACTTGCACGATGACATCCAATGCCGCGACGATCTGAGACCTGATCGCCCGCAACGGCAGATTTGGCTGTCCCATCTGCACCATGTTTTCAATACGGGTCAGTGCGTCGCGCGCAGAGTTGGCATGCACCGTGGAGATCGAACCATCATGGCCGGTGTTCATCGCTTGCAGCATGTCAAACGCTTCGGCGCCGCGCACTTCGCCTACGACGATCCGGTCAGGACGCATCCGCAGCGCATTCCACACCAGATCGCGTTGCGTCACCTGCCCTGTGCCTTCGAGGCTGGGAGGCCGGGTCTCCAGGCTGATCACATGCGGCTGTTGAAGCTGCAACTCTGCCGCATCCTCGATGGTGACAATGCGTTCAGTGTGATCGATGAACTGGCTCATGGCGTTCAACAGCGTCGTCTTGCCGGAGCCGGTACCGCCGGAGACCAGAACATTCAGCCGACACCGGCCGGCGATCTCCAGCAATTGTCCCATGGCCGCTGTCATTGAGCCGTTTTTGATCATTCCGGCCATATCCAAGCGGCGACTTGGAAATTTTCGGATGGAAATGCAGGGGCTATGGATCGCCAGCGGCGGGAAGATGATGTTGACCCGGCTGCCGTCCGGCAAGCGGCAATCCACCATCGGACTGGATTCGTCAACGCGCCGTCCAACCTGAGCGGCAATCTTCTGCGCCACCGAGGCGATGTGATCATTGTCGCGGAATCGTACCGCGATCCGTTCCAGCTTGCCGCGTCGCTCGACATAAATGTTACTTGGTCCGTTGACCATGATATCGTTGATCGATTCATCCAGCAGGAGCGGACGGAGCGGCCCGTAGCCGGTCATGTCGTCCGCTATCTCGTCTGCTAGCTGAAACTGCTCGCGACCCGACAGTTCGAGCCGTTCCTGATTGGCGATTCCATGGATGATTTCCTCGATCTGCTGCCGAAGAATGTCGCGCGAAACAGTTGCGGCCACCGATGGCTCGATCTGCGCAATGACCCGTTCGCGCAGCGAAGCCGGCATCATGACCCGTTCGCGCGGCGACGCTGGCATCACGTCTCGTTCGCGCAGCGAAGTTGGCACCACGGGCTGCTCGCTCGAAGGTTCATCGCGGCTTGGCGTCAATGCAGGCAAACGAGTTGGCGCGCCGTCCTTTGGCGTCAATGCAGGTAAACGGGTTGGCGTGTCGTCGCGTTCGCGCGTACCAAATTTTTTCGTCACCTGAACAGCCTCCTGAACCATCCCTTCCGCTGGGCGCCGACACCAGCAATCTCCCGTACGATCGGGGCGAGGTGACGTCGCAGTTTTGATACGTGCTTCAGAGCTGGAATTCCGAGATTGACCGCCTGGGTCATCCCCTTGCCGAGATCGGGAATCACCATGTCCGGTTCTGCGCCCAAGGCCTTGACGATTGTGGCCCTGGGAAGCCCCCCGGCACGATCGGCACGATTGAGCAGAGTAAAGACCCGATCCTTGCCGGCGATGTTGGTGACGGCGGTGCGGAGTGCGTGGGCATTGCGAAGTCCGGTCACCTCCGCTTCAAGCAGCACCAGCACGTGGCGAGAAAGCATGATCACCGGATGGATGGATGGCGGAAACGGGACGGGTATATCGACAACGATGTAATTGAAGCGTTGACGGAGCAGACCCAGCACGTGTCTCACTCCCGCTTCGGTGATGTCGAGCTGCGCATCCAGGTCCTCATCGGCGGAAATCAGGCAAACGCGCTCGTTGATATCGATGGCCGCGCGTTCGAGGAACAAGGTGTCCGCCCGCATCGGGTTTTCCAGAGCGATGCGCAGCCCCGGCCCGGGCCGAACACCCAACATCACCGCTGTTTCGCCGTTTTGTAGATGAAGGTCGAGCAGCGCAACCTTGGCCTTTGTGGTTTCGGCCAGTTGCAGGGCGAGATTGATAGCGATACTGGTTGCTCCAGCGCCCCCCTGCGCGCCGCAGATCGAGATCACATGCCCGCCGCGATCGGCCGCACCGGGCGCCACGTCGCCAAGCAGCTTCGGGCGCAGCTGGGCCAGCACGATATCGCGCGTGAGCGGCTTCGGAAGGTACTCCGTCAAGCCGAGTTCCATAAGCTCGCGGTAGAAGGTGATCTCCCTGCTCTCACCGATCAGCGACACCTGGACATCGGGTGGGCAGACGCTGGCCAACCTTTCCAGTTCCGTAAATGGATCATCGATTCCGCTGATGTCTGCCACCAGGGCGAATAGCTCGGTGTCGGTCTCGAGCATCTTTATGGCATTGCGGATCGTGCCACGCCTGATCGTCAGGTTGCTACCGTCGAGGCCTTTGCGCAGAGCCGCTGCACTCAACTCATCGTTCACGAAACAGATGATTTGGTTGCGCGTTGCAAGAGACGCAGTTTCTTCAGGCGGACTTGCGATTGCCATGTTAACGCTCACCACTACCTCCTCCTACCGACGTACGGCCGAAGCGACCGGCGCTGACGGGGTAATTACCGGCGACGCATTGCTGCTCAACACAGGGCGCGCAATCCCTGCATCGTCTCTCCTGACTGAGTATTTCGTGCCGTTATTGCGCGCATAGACCACCACCGTGGTGTCCGTGTCCCCGCTATCCTGGCGATCGACCGCTGACCGTACCGCCAAGGTGAGCTTTCCGCGCTGTCCTGCGACTACGACTTTCTTGACCTGGTCCGGCGCAAGCTGCAACGAGACGGTGCGCGCTACCTTACCTGCCGCGGAGTTGTTGGATGGGCCACCTTGCACGATCTCCTGGTCAATCGCGACAATTCGAACATTGTGAGCAACGGTTTCACTCAGCGTGCCATGCTGTTGAGCTGTTCTATCCTCGCCCGATGTCGACGGCTCCTGGATCAACACGACATCCACATAGTCACCCGGCCAGATCAGGCCAGAGACACCGGACGCCGCATCAACGTTGATGCTGATGGCACGGCTATCCGGTGCCAGGACGCTGGCGAGAAAACCCCGTTCTCGCGGGCGCAATATGTCTTCGGGTGTGACCAGACTGCCAGTGTCGAGGAAACTGCGAACCAGAGATCCGCGAATTCCGATCTTGGCGTCGGGCGTATCGAGGATCGCTCCTGCTGGAACACTGCCCGACGGCGCCGAGCGCACTGTGAAATCTTCATCGCGGGCCAGCGTCCCTCTCGGCAGCGGACGGGCCGCGACAAAGTACCCGACAGTGAGAGGCTCCGGCGCCTTCACCGTGACCTCTACGACCGGGACCTGCACTTTCGACTGGTTCATGTTGTAGGCAATAAGCCCGAGCGCGGTGGTTGCGAGCAACAGCACCATGATGATCGAGAGACGCAAAGTAGATGACATGTCAAAGTCCTTTGCTGAAAACGGTGCAAATACCACCGCACGCTATGGCAACACCGTAAGGAAGCGGTGCGTGTCGCAAATGGCGCCAGCGCTCTACCGCGTAGACCCGGCGTACGAAAGACGATCCCGCTGGCGCCAGCCTGGGTTGTGGCAGCACGCGCATAATCAGATGCACCAGGGCAAGAACGCCGCCGGCCAGCGCAGTTACAGTCAACAATTGAATCACTCCGACCAAGGGCAGACCGATCGCCAAGGCGACCAGCAGCTTGACATCGCCGCCGCCAATCATTCTTCGCTGGTAGATGACCAGCAGCAGCAGGAACAGGATTGTCGCAACGATCAGCGATTGGGCAACCTGCATCGGGCTGGCTTGACCGGCGATTCCGAGCAGCGCCAGCACCAGACAGATTTCATTCCGGATCAATCGTGTCGCGATATCGATCGTCGCGACATAGAGCAACAACAGGATTTCCAGTAACGAGGCTGTGGGAGCAATCCAACTCATGAAATGCCTCAAAAAGCGAGGGCACATTAATAAATTTAAGCTCGGGGCAAATTTAAAACTGGGGGGCACATTCCGATGCCCCCCTCCGATCAGGTGGTTGTATTACACGGCCGCGGTGAAAGCGGCTGTGATAGCGGTGATCCCGCCAGACAGCGCCGTCGCGATAGCACCACCTGTTCCCGTACCGAACGCCGCAACCACTGCGCCGATGATACAAGCCGCGACGATAATGTATTCGAACGACACCACGCCGTCCTGGTCCTTGGAGAGGGTCTTCACGTCATTGAGAAAATTACGCATATTAACGCCTCCGAAATTGATGTTAAGTTTTGAAATTCCAATTCAGTGGTGCGGAGGAGCCCGGAAACCACTGGGTAAATTTTGTGTTAAGGCGGGGGCTAAGTCAATGTTTATGCAAAGTTTTGGCAATCATCCTTAATCCGTACGATACCGGTGTCATCGCCGGGCAACATGCTGAGCCGCCAAAGCAATTACGGATCGCCTTCGGCAGCAATTTCGGGGTAACTCGCCTGAGACGCGTCGTCCCGTATAAATACGGCTAATGCTTACGGAACCGTACGCGGCGTGCGAACGTTGCAAGGCCAGTACCGCACAACCTCGTTAGCATCGCCAGCGCAACATCGGTCAAATGCACCTTGGTCATTCAGCCATCAATTACCTATCTGAAACCGAAGCCGTCGCATGATCGAGAGTGCGAACAATTCAATTATGGACACTTCTCTCTGCGCGTTGCATTGGAGCGCGCGTCTACGAACAGGAAGCGCTCCCGAGCAAGTATTTCGCATGGCCGCCTCGCCCTACTCTCGAAGCGCTCCATCCAAGTCGAAATTCCCGCGCAGCTCCGGAAGGTTTGTTTGCATTGTGCGCGATGAACCTGACGCTTTGCCTGATGGCGGATCTTGCGCACGTGTGGATTTAAGATCGGAACGCCCCCGGCATCCATCGGACTTCATCGGTTTCTGGGCTGCCGGGGGTCTCGTGCTCGATGGCTTTCCCGCACAGGCCTTTGACTGGGATATCCTAACAGCGGCGTCCAGTCATTCGATCCGCGCTGCGCGGTATCGGCGCCCCGCGACAACAGCAGGCGCAGAAGCTCAAGCCGGTCAGGCCGGTCGGTCGAGAGCGCCGCGATGAGTGAGGGGAATCCGCCTCGATCCGGGTAGTTGGGATTTGCCCCGCAGTCGAGGAGCGTTTCAATGAACGCAAGCGGGCTCCAATAAATCACGTACTCGAGTGGAAAGTCGCCAGCCTAATTCCGAAGGATGCAGGCTATTCGGGAAGTCGGCGGGATTTCCCAGAGCCTCAAGCAGAGTCTCGAGGTCAGCGCGGCTGCATTGCGTGACCCACGCTGACTTCATCGGCGGGTCCGACGCCGGGGTCATCATGGGCAAGGACGAGAAAGCCCTCGCTCGCTTTGGAAGGAAAAGCAAGGTGAAGGCGCTCCAGTCGATCTTTTCGAGGGAGTTGATCGTCCAGCTCGGACTCGTACCCGAGGACCTCAATCGACGTTGGTACGAGACCAGGCGCATTGCCTAAGCCAATCACGGCGGTTGACCCTACAATCGCTTCTCCTGATCCGTCGGTACCCGTGCGGCCCTCAGCCAACCCCTGCGGCCGAGAAGCTACGGCGGCCCGACGTCGTAGGTGTTGCCGGCCTCCGAGATGTCCGACATTCGCGGCGAGATTAACATCGGGAAGACGAATTCGATCGGCGACCAGGTGGCAGGACGCGCATTGCGATGCGCTGATTTTGATTACGGGCAGGACAGGATTGCGCGCATGCTGTGTTCGCGACGTGACGAGTGGGCGCCGAATTCGGATGCGAGATATCTCGATCTTGCCGTTAAACTTCGAGTTAGCTTCGACAAACGTACGATCCGACGATGCCGCCTGATCTGGCGCGAAGGTGATTCATCGGTGTCGCATTGGAAACTCGATTGCAATGACGACGCTAGAGCGCACCGATCTCGTTTATGTGATTGCGGTCGTCCCGTTTGACTTCCCGGCGTGTTTGCGGATTGCTCTTCTTAGCCGGCGACAACTAAATCCGCGCCGGCGCATAATCACTGGAATTATCTCATTCTTGAGTATCCCGATCCATCGGCAGCAACCGACTTTTACAACCAATTCTGCCAGTAACGCATGAAAGACTAATGCTCGATCGGTTTTCAACTTAGAGGCAGGTCCCAGAATGCCCGCGGGAATGTTGTCCCTACGAGAACTCATCCCTCTGGTTACGCATTCTGCTCTCCTCCTTTGTCCGCCCTATCGCAGCCTTGAGGTCATCCAATTCGAGGAACGTATCCGCCTGCCGACGCAATTCATCCGCGACCACCGCAGGTTTTGTTCGCATACTTGATACGACTGTGACGCGAGGTCCGAGCCGCTGGATTGCTTTCACCAGGGGACGAAAATCACCATCCCCAGAAAACAACAATATGTGGTCTACATGCTTCGCAATCTCGAGCGCATCGACTGCGAGTTCGATACCAATATTGCGCTTGAACTTGCGCCGGCCCTGACCATCATCGAACTCTTTGACCGAGCTCGTACGCACTGTGAAACCGTTATAGTCGAGCCAGTCGATGAGGGGCCGGGTAGTTTTAAACTCTTCAGCGATGATCGTGTAGTAATATGCACGCACGAGCACGCCGCGCGTCCCGAACTCGGCGAGAAGCCTTTTGAAATCAATGCTGAAGTCCAAGCCTTTCGCCGTGTGGTGGAGGCTTGGGCCATCGACAAAGAGCGCCAATTTTTCGGAAGGAATCATCGCCCCAAGCTCCCTTGATCGCCCATAGCACGACCGCGGTGCATTACGGTGAAACTAAGATTGCCTGGCGGGTGGTGTGCGTTGTCCACTGCTGCCGCATCGCGGCGTTACGCTTAAATGTCGCTACCAGCCGGGTTCCGCACCATGCCATCGTGGCCATCAACTAGCTGCTTTGCCCATGCGCTGGCGTCATCGTCATTCTCGCATACGAAGGCGCGAGAGCTTTGGATATGCCCGTCATGGCCCATCACATAGGCGCGGTATTCCTGCATCTGCTGCTCCCCGCAACAGAAACACTAGCCGTGATTCCACGGTCCAGTCTGTCTGGTATCGACATTTCAAAAGGGGCTATCCAGAAACGTGGCCATCGTGGCAGTCCGCTACGGCATTCGCGTCGGTTTCACCGCGCGCTGACGACTTCCACTGTGCCCACATAATCAGACGGTGTTACCACATCTACGGGTTGTTATTCCTCGAGAGCGCCAAGAGGACGCATGACCCTTCCACCTCGTTGCAAGACCGGTGTAGTCTGTTCCCACATTGCGTCCAGATGGATTGCAAATCCGCGACGCGGCGCCCTGTGGAGGAAGCATCATGAAATTTCCCCGCCGCACATTCTTGCAGCTGGCTGTAAGCGCTGCTGCATTGCCGGCCGTGCCCCGCCTTGCGCTGGCGCAAGCCTATCCGTCCCGGCCGGTGCGCATTGTCGTCGGCTTTGCCGCCGGCGGGGCTACCGACATCCAGGCGCGGCTGATGGGTCAATGGCTATCGGATCGCCTCGGCCAGCAATTCATCATTGAGAACCGAGCCGGCGCCAGCGGCAACATCGGCACCGAGGCGGTCGCCAAAGCGCCCGCCGATGGCTACACACTGCTGCAAATTGTCACCCCGCACGCGATTAATGCCGCGCTGTACAGCAATCTCAATTTCGACTTCATCCGAGACATCGCGCCGGTTGTCTGCTCCGCGCGGCTGGCCTACGTCGTCGTGGTGCATCCGTCGGTCCCCGCCACGACGATCCCTGAATTCATCGCCTACGCCAAGGCCAACCCGGGCAAGGTCAACTACGGGTCGGCCGGCCCCGGCACCCCGCAAAACATTGCTTGCGAACTTTTCAAGATGATGGCCGGGGTGAATTTGGTCCACGTGCCTTATCGCGGCGGCGCGCCCGCGACCACCGATCTGGTCGGCGGCCAGATACAGGTGATTTTTGCTCCGGTATCCGAGTCGATCCAATATATCAAGGCGGGTAACCTACGCGCCCTGGCGGTAACGACCGCGAAGCGTCTGGACGTATTGCCGGACGTTCCAACGGTGGGAGACTTCGTGCCTGGTTATGAGGCGAGCGGTTTTGCGGGCATTGGCGCGCCGAGGGACACCCCGGCGGACATCATCGATATGCTGAACAAGGAGCTCAATGCCGGCCTCGCTGACAATAAAGTCAAAGCCCGGATCGTCGAGCTCGGCGGCACAGCGCTTGGCGGCTCGCCTGCGGAATTCAGGACGATCATCTCGGATGCCACCGAAAAGTGGGCGAAGGTGATCAAGTTCGCGGGTATCAAGGCTGAATAGTGCCGGGACGCCACCGGATTCTAAACCGAGCCTGTACAATCCGATGCCCGAGTTGGATCAACTGAGAAATCAGGACACGCAGCCGGGAAGTCTGCTTCACCCTCACGGAGAGACGTGGTGAGTTGGGCCGGTCAGCGCCAGGGCCCTAGCCCTTTTTGCCGCTCGCCTTTTCCTGCTGGTACGACGAGCCTGAGCCCTTCGGCTTGTCGGACTTTGGTTTCTTAGTTTGCTTGCTCGGCTTGTCTTTGCCCTTGGCCATTGTTCGCTCCTGATTCGATGTAAATTATCAGGGCAATGCTACGCTGAACCTCTCCTGTTTCAAGCCTAAGATCGGCAGATCATCGCCGCTGTGCAGGCAAGTTGGTCTGTTGGCACCATCGAACAGCTCGGTGACGCCCGTATTGCGATAGAAAACCTCAGCAACGATTCCTGCCGGCCAACGATCGGCATCGAGTGGCTCTGACTTCACTCATCTTGAAGCGAGCCGTCCAGATCCTCAAATTTGAATGGGTCGCTCCCACTAAGGTCATCCGTCTGGTCCAGGTGGATGCGTGGCATGGGCGAGCAAGGCGCCAAGCTCAGACCTTGAGCGAGGCTGTAACGTATCTCGGACTGAGTAGCAGAAGCGCCCTCCTCTAGAGCGCCGCCTGGAACTGCAGCACGGCGTCAAACAATATGCTCATCTTCCCCACTAAGGCGGTACCGCTTACCTCCGCTGCGCCGTTGGAATAGATGCCACTGAAACCGCAGCACACTTCCCTGCCCCCAAACAACATGTTTAAGCCAACTACCTTTGTATGCTCCCGAGTAATGAGTTCGCCGCGCCACTTCCCGTTTCTGAAAATATAGGAGCCGGTGTAATAAAAATGCGAATCGCCTCCCAAAATCTGACCGTTGAGAAGGATGATAACGCCGGTCGCGTGTCCGCGCCTGGCGTCTTTCATTTCGATGCTAACAGAGTAAAGGCCGTTTTTGATCAGCACGGTTTCTGTCCACGGTTGCCCAACTGGCGATGAACCTACATTGTTGCGCTGCCTGTTGGACAGCCGGAAGCAATGTGATGATTTTTTCGGGCGTACCGGCGGGAAAGAGCACCCCCACCCAGCTGTCACCTACAATATCGGGAAATCCTGCCTCAGACAGCGTCGGTACCTCAGGCAAAGCTCCGGCGCGTGCTGGCCCGGTGACGGCTAGAGCCGGGTGACCGACCTATACGGGCGACGGGTGATTGAGTATGCTTCGCCCTAATTCCAGAAATTTGCGAAGGGTGTGATACCGGGATGGCTAAGCGCCAAAAAATGGCGCGCAAGGCAATCAAGAAAGGCAAGGCTTCGACACCGCGGAGGCCCTCGAGGGGTGTCGGCGCCGGCCAAGAAACGATACGGCTGAAGCGCGAGCTTGCCGAGGCGCTGGAACGGCAGAAGGCCACCGGCGACATTCTGGCCGCCATTAACAACGCGGCTTCAGAACTTCAACCCATTCTCGATATGATCGTCCGGACGGCGAGCCGTCTGTGCGAAGCGGAATACGCACTGATCTACAAATTCCGGGACGGAAATTATCACATGGCTGCCAGCAACAATACGACGGCCGACTTTGTGAAATATGCAGCGCAGCATCCACTTCCGCCTAGTCGCGGCTCCCTCGTTGGCCGGACCGCACTGGAGCGCAGAACCGTTCATATCCCCGATTGCCTTGCCGATCCCGAATACCAGGTGCGGGATTATCAGCAAGCAGGCAGATATCGTACCAGCCTCGGCGTGCCCCTTCAGAGGGCCGGCGCCCCGCTTGGGGTGATCGTCCTTATGCGCGCCCTCGTAAAACCGTTCACCGATCGACAGATCGATTTGGTGACGACGTTCGCCAATCAAGCGATGATCGCTATCGAGAACGCCCGCCTGTTCGACGAAGTCACGGCGCGCACTGAGGATTTGCGAGAGTCGTTGCGACAGCAGACCGCCACCGCGGATGTGCTGAAGGTGATAAGCCGCTCGACTTTTGATCTGCAGGCCGTGCTTGAGGCGCTGACCGAAACCGCGGCGAGCCTTTGTAATGCCGATATGGCATCGATCACGCGGCAAGGGGGATCCGGCCATTTCTACCACGTGACAGGCTACAACTTTCCTCCCGACTGGGTTGAGTACACCAGACAAATCCCGCTCCGCCCCGAACGCGGTACCGTGGTGGGTCGAACGCTGCTGGCGAAGAGAGCCGTCCAAGTAGTCGACGTGCTGGCCGATCCCGAATACACCCATGGCGAACAACAGAAAAAAGCAGGCTACCGCACCTTCCTCGGTGTGCCGCTACTGCGAGAAGGCGACCCAATCGGAGTTTTCAGCCTGTGCCGCAAAGCGGTCGCACCCTTCTCGGACAAGCAAATAGCGCTGCTTTCGGGCTTTGCCGACCAGGCGGTGATTGCAATCGAAAACGTTCGCCTTTTCGACGAAGTTAAGGCTCGCACCGAAGACTTGCGGGAATCCCTACAGCAGCAAACTGCAACAGCCGACGTGCTGAAGGTCATCAGCCGGTCGACATTCGAACTGCAGACGGTGCTCGACACACTGGTGGAATCCGCTACTCGTCTTTGTGAGGCGGATCATGCATGGCTATTCCAGCGCGATGGAAATTTTTTGCGATTCAAATCAAGCTTTGGCCATGGCACGGCAACCCATGAACGCATTAGGGAGCTCTTTCTGCGCCGGGAAGTGCCCATTGACCGTAGCAGCATCTCGGGACGAAGCGCATGCGAAGGACGCGTTGTGCACGTAGCGGACGTGCTGGCTGATCCAGAATACACTTGGAGCGAGGCGCAAAAGATCGGCGGCTACCGCGCCGCCTTGGGTGCCCCCATGTTGCGCGACGGCGAGGTCGTCGGCGTGATCTTCGTGGCTAAGACAGTGCCGGAGCCTTATACGCAAAAGCAGATCGAGCTGGTGTCCACCTTCGCCGACCAGGCGGTGATTGCGATTGAAAACGTGCGGCTGTTCGACGAGGTGCAGGCACGCACGGAGGATTTACGGGAATCTCTGCAGCAGCAGACCGCGACTGCCGATGTACTGAAAGTCATCAGCCGCTCGACGTTCGACTTGCAGACCGTTTTGCGTACGCTTGTGGAGTCCGCAGCCAGGCTGTGCGATGCTGACAAGGCGACGATTACCCGTCAGCGAGGCAGCGAATTCTATCGCGCGGAACACTTCGGATTCTCCGACGATTTCATGGACTACGCAAGAAGCGTTCCTGTTGCTGCCGATCGCGGGTCCGCGACCGGACGGGCGCTTCTTGAAGGGGTGATCGTTCACATTCCAGATGTAACGACCGACCCGGACTACACCTTCACCGAAGGTCAGCGACTGGGCGACTTCCGTACCATCCTCGGTGTCCCGATGATGCGCGAAGGCATAGCCATCGGCGTTCTAGTTCTCACGCGCTCGGAGGCGCGGCCGTTCACTGACAAACAGATGGAGCTGGTGACCACCTTCGCCGACCAGGCGGCTATCGCGATCGAGAACGTGCGGCTGTTCGAAAAGGTCGAAGCACGCACGAAGGAGCTTGCGGCGTCGCTGGAAGAACTGCGGGCCGCGCAGGATCGGTTGGTGCAGACCGAGAAGCTGGCCTCCCTGGGCCAGCTGACTGCGGGCATTGCACACGAGATCAAGAACCCGCTTAATTTTGTCAATAATTTTTCCGCTTTGTCAGTCGAACTGGTCGACGAACTCGGCGATGCGCTCAAGCCGGCGCCACTCGACGCGAAAACACGAGCGGAAACGGACGAGCTAGCGAAGCTGTTGAAAGGCAATCTGGAAAAAGTGGTGCAGCACGGTAAGCGTGCCGATTCGATCGTCAAGAACATGCTGCTGCATTCGCGAGAAGTTTCGGGGGACCGCCGGCCAGTCGACATTAATTCGCTGGTTGGAGACAGTCTCAATTTGGCCTATCACGGCGCGCGCGCCGAAAAATACGGTTTTCAGATCAGGCTGGATCAGCACTTCGATCCAGCCGCGGGGGAAGCCGATTTGGTGCCGCAGGAAATCACACGCGCGCTGCTCAACCTGATTTCCAACGGTTTCTACGCGGCGATGAAACGCAAGGCGGAGGATGGTCATGATGTCTACGAGCCAGCACTCGCAGCCGCCACAAAAAACCTTGGTGATTGCGTCGAAATCCGAATTCGCGATAACGGTAGCGGCATTCCGCCTGAGGTGAAGGAAAAGATGTTCAACCCGTTCTTTACTACCAAGCCGCCTGGCGAAGGCACCGGCCTCGGTCTATCACTGAGTCACGACATTATCGTTAACCAACACGCGGGCTCGATCGAGGTCAACACCGAGCCCGGTCGGTTTACTGAATTTAGGGTCATACTTCCGCGCAAAACAACCATCAGGAAAGCCGGCGTAAATTCTTGAGTTTTCTTGTCTCATTGTTGACGACGAGCCCGATACGAAGATGCTGTCTCGCCATGTTGACTCTGATCAAGGCGAACTCCTATACGGCAACAACGGCACGAACGATGTTATTCGCGCTGGTGGGGGGTAACGACCTCATTGCTTCACGTTCAGGAAACGACATTATTTTTGGTGGAGATGCTGATGATAAATTCTCCGATGGGTCTGAAACGATCTGATATTTGAAGGCCCAAGCGCATTTGCCAATGAACGCGATTATATACTCGCAGGGAGCATTTGCCTCCCGACAGGAAGCACTCTGGAGCAAGGATTGACCGCATCGTTGCTCTAGAAATCGCTCCGGCCTAAATCGAAATTTCCACGCAGCTCCGGAAGGTTTTGGACTGTGCCCAATACGGATGTGCGTTGAATAGTAAGCATCACATGACTAGAAAAACGATCACACGCGCGGACGATACGCCATCACTTGTTTGGTTCGCCGGCAACCGGGGATGCTTGCAATGCGTCCGCGCTCTTGGTCAGCCCCCCAGCTACTTGTCTTGCGGCATCCGGGGACAGCGCATATCCTTGCTGGTTTTCCAGCCGGTGATTGAGAATAAGCAGGACCAGGCCCCTGCCCTCGGTGTCCGCCGTCACGGCGAAGGTCTTCGGGATTTCAAATCTGACTTCATTCGGGTTGCCTCCCGATCGAGCATTCCGCTCGGGAACCACGGCGGAGTCCGCACTGGGAAGTGCTACTGCAGGGGTTGGCTCAAGCGTCCCCCGCGCGCTGACGAGGGCATCGATAAAATCGCCCAGGCACTCGCGCGCGATTTTCAGCTCTACGTCGCCAATATACTTCCCACTTCCGCCGACGATGACTTCCTTCTTGTCATCCGAAAGGCTGGACGACTTTACCTCGCCGATCCTGATCGCCATTTATGAACGCTCCAGGCCAAGCCTACCCCTGCCCTGGTCATACTCCTTCTCGCCTTCCAAAACCATCGTCGGGCATCGCCCCATCAGCTCCGCACCGCACCCAGAGAATTCCGTCGGTCAGCTAGATCAGATCGTGACGGTATGACAGAAGTGTGCCCGTCGTATCGTCTGCAGAGAATGCGAAGCCGTCCGCCGAGTAGTCGCCGAGCAACGAGATGTTGGCGGTGTGAACGCCGTCGCTCGAAGTTAGGGTCCCGCCAATGGCGACTTCAGTTCATCATCGCTCTCAGATATGCAGTTGGTCTCGATAGGAAACGAGCGTGCCGCTGATATCATCCGAGGCCAGCGTGAAGCCGTCTGCCGAGTATTGGCCAAGCAGACCAAGGTTTGCGGCATGCACTCCGTCTGTTACCGACAGCGTACCGCCGTTGCCCGCTTCGTTCTCGACATAGCTCACGCTGGTGTTGGATCCGAAGACGATATCGTCAAGGTCAAAGTGATCATCCGCGTTGAAACCGGATACCAACCCGCTGAAGTCGAAGGAGTCGCCAAGCCTCAGTGTGCCGGTAGCATCCGCATCAATGGTAACGTTCGTAGAAGACGCGCCTGCGAACTCGATCGTGGCTACGCCATCGATCAATGCCGTGCCGTTTCCAGTCACATCACCATGGACCGTGATGTCACCTCCATGGGCCCATAGCTGACCTGAATTTTCGACATTGCTCTCTATGACCAAGCCGCCGCTGCCGGTGGCCTCAAGCGTTCCGACGTTGATGATGATGTTCGATCCGGTATCGATCTCGAGCGTGTTGGTACCGGAAGCGATGATGGTCCCCTCGTTGATGAGGATCAGCTGGCCGGCCCCGATTTGACCCGCACCCTCGATAATGTTGTCGACGTTGGTGAGCGTAACATCCGAAACGGTGCCACTGATGACGTTTCCGACGCTGTCCGACATCCCGACGTGGCCGCCCCCCTGCAGGGTAATTCCATGCTGTATCAGCTGAAGGTCGGTCTCGCTGCCAGTCGAGTTGAGCTCGATTGTCCCAGTATTGTTGATGATGCCGCTCAAAGGCAGGATCGCGCCATCACTGATCACCATGTTGCCGGCGTTCTCCGTGACCGGGGTTTGGTCGAACACGAAGTCACTCGCATCGAGCGAAGCGGCCGCGACCCCCTTTAAGGTAATCGACTGACCATCGGCGAGCGTGATCACGGCGTCGCCGGCAGCATTGTCAGTCATATGCGCCTGGATATCGCCGAAGCCGGTGAAGTCGGCATAACCAATCAGATCGATCTGATCAGAGGCAATATCGAAGCTGTAGATCACGTCATGGCCGATCGGCTGGGCGAAAACGAACAGGTCGTGGCCACTGGAGCCGGTCAGGTTGTCGTCGCCCGAAATTGCGAAGATTGGGTTACCGGCCGCGTAGACTTCGACGTTGTCGGCGACAATTGCAGTTTCGCTGCTGCCATCGATATTGGTCCAGGTTACCTTGACGTTGACCACTAGAGCGCCGCTGTAATTTGCGGCTGAAGTGATCGACAGCGACGCGACGTTGTTGGTCACCATCGTCCAGTTACCATTGCCGTTTTCAGTGCCCCCGCTCACTGTCCAACCAGAAGGAATGCCATCAATTGTCACCGCAATATCGCCAAGGTGGCCGGCAACAGGATCAGTCAAACCGAGATTGATGGGACTGCCCGCAATACCCGCCGGAGCAACGCTGCCGTTGTAGACGACAAAGTCCGCGTTGGTGAGCGCGGAGATACCAGCCAGCGTCGTGACATTGTCCAGCGTCGCAACTTGCGTTCGGCCGCTGGCGTTGTTCCAGTTGCTGTCAAACCAGATCTCGCCCTTGCCGGTCGTCGAATTGAAAACTGCGACATAGAGATTGTCTGCGCTGCCACCGCCAACAGAGGCGGTGCCATTCTGGATTTGAGTTGCGGTTTGAGAGCCGGTGATGACAATAACCTGATTGTCGTCGTTGCCCGCGTCGATACCAGTTGCTCCCGTGATACTTGCTCGCGTGGTCAGGTCAGCACTGGCCAGCGTTGTGCCGGACGGGCTTGCTACCGTGTTCCCGAAGGTAAACCCACCCGTTACGGCTCCTCCGAGCAAACCAATTTTGTCATTACCATCCGTGTAATCGGTGATGGTATCTAAGTTACCGTCGGTACGGAGCCTGAACTGGTCATCCCCTGCTCCGCCGGTCAGGTTATCGTTGCCCGTGCCGCCGGCGATAAGGTCACCGCCACCGCCACCGTTGATAGTGTCCGCGCCACCGCCGCCAATAATCGCATCGGCAAAGTTGGTGCCAGTAATGTTTTCAGAACCGCCAGCACCATTGATCGTGATGGTATCTACTCCGTCATCGAACGCATCGCCGCCAGTAAAGGCCGCGAAGGTCAGGTTGGCAAAGCTGTTGGTTGCGCCTGAGGCAACATTGATGACGAGATTGGTGGTGCCAGCCGCCGATTCGTTGACGGCGATGGTGTTGCCGTTCAATTGGGCCCCGCTGAAGGTCGCAGTGGTGCCACTCGCTATCAGGATTTGCTCGATGCCTTGCGAAGCCCCTGCTCCCTGAAGATCAGCCGAGCCATTCACGGTTAGAGCGCTGAGGTCGGCCGTAGCCGTCGTGCGTATGGTGTCCGTCCCGCCGTTGATCGCTTCGACGATATTTTCGCCGGCGGCCGCTTCCCCCGTCGAAGCGTAGCTGTAGGTGTCGTTGCCCGCACCTCCTGTCAGCGTGTCGGCACCAGCGCCACCGCTGATATTGTCAGCCAAGCTGGTGCCGGTAATGTTTTCAGCACCGCCGGCACCATTGATCGTGATGGCATCTGCGCCATCATCGAACGCATCGCCGCCGGCAAATGCAGCAAACGTAAGGTTGGCAAACGTGTTCGTTGCCCCGGAGGCAACATTGATGACGAGGTTGGTAGTTCCTGCCGTCGATTCGTTGATTACGATCGTATTCCCGGTGAGTTGGGCGCCGGTGAAGGTTGCGATGCTGCCGCCGGCAATCAGGATTTGCTCGACACCCAGCGATGAGGCCCCTTGAAGATCGGCCGCTCCATTGACCGTCAAGGCGCTCAGGTCGGCGGTGGCGGTCGTGCGTATGGTGTCAGTGCCGCCACTAACGGCCTCGACGATATTTTCGCCGGCTGCCGCCTCCGCTGTCGATCCGTACACGTAGGTATCGTTCCCTGCACCACCCGTCAGCGTGTCGGCACCTCCCGCGCCGATGAGAACGTCATCGTCGTTACCGCCGTTCAACTGGTCGTTGGCATTGGCGCTGATTAACAAATCATTCCCATTGCCGCCGCTCAGATTGTCAAAAGTGCCCGCAATGGTGGCGCCATTGCCGAATAAGATGTCATTGCCATCCCCACCGTCCATCAGGTCAGATTCAGTCACGCCGGCGATGATGTCATTTCCCGCCGTTCCGAGCATTGGATCTGCCTCGTCCTGGCTAACGAGGTAATTGCCGGATCCAAATTGATATCCGACGAACGTCGCGTTGCTGAAGCTGATATTGATGTTATTCGTGCCAACGAAGAAGTTGGCATAACTAACCTGCTGGCCATTGAACGTAATAACTAGATTCCCCGTATCGAAGGCGGTGGAGCTATCCAGAATATTCAGGCCGGTCAATTCGGCGCCGCTAGCCGAAATCACGATCGTATCCGTGTTGCTGTCGGTGATCGTATCGACCCCGTCTGAGAGACCGAAAATATAGGTATCATTGCCGGCTCCACCGATCAGTGTATCGTTTCCAGCCTGTCCTGTTATCGTGTCGGCAAAACTGGTGCCGGTTATGTTTTCGGCGCCTGCCGCTCCGTTGATGGTGATCGTATCGGTGCCGTTATCAAAAGCATCGCCGCCGGCAAATGCAGCAAACGTCAGGTTGGCGAACGTGTTCGTTGCTCCGGAGGCAACATTGATGACGAGATTGGTTGTTCCAGTCGTGGATTCGTTGATTGCGATCGTATTCCCGGTGAGCTGGGCGCCGCTGAAGGTTACGGAGCTGCCGGCGGCAATCAGGATTTGCTCGATACCCAGCGATGAGGCCCCTTGAAGATCGGCCGCGCCATTGACCGTCAAGGCGCTCAGGTCGGCGATGGCAGTCGTGCGTATGGTGTCCGTTCCGCCACTAACGGCTTCGACGATAATTTCGCCGGCGGCCGCCTCCGGTGTCGATCCATAGACGTAGGTATCGTTCCCTGCGCCACCAGTCAGCGTGTCAGCACCGCCCCCTCCGGTCAGTGTATCTGCTCCTGATCCGCCCTTGAGAATGTTAGCCCCGCTCGAACCGGTCAAGGTAACGGCAGACAACAGGGTTGATGCATCTACGTTCTCGAATCCGGCGACTGTCGAGACAGTCGACGTATCCTGATTTGCAAGAGACAGATTTATATTGACGGCTTGCGTCAGGACCAGCGTGTCACCATCCGTGCCTGCTGCCGCGGAGGTCGCGTCTCCGTTAATCGTCGCACCTGCCTCATAGCTCATTGTATCGTTGCCCGAGCCACCGACCAGCAAATCGGCTCCGCCGCCGCCAACGATCGTGTCATTATTCGCGCCGCCAAAGATGCGGTCCGCAGCGCTGCCGCCGGTCAACGTATCGTCGCCGTCGAAGCCGTACATTGCATTAGGTGCAGTTGCCAATGGCGCGGTGGCGGAGTCGTTGCCGCCGGTGCCGAGGTAGAGACCGACCACCGCGGCTGTTACGCTGCCGTCTGTCACTTGAAGCGTGCCAGACACCGCGCTCGCCTGCACACTCGGGGTTAGCGTTGTCGTAGCACCGCTAGTAATCGTGGGATTGCCGAAGGTTGCACCAAACGGACTGCTCAATGACAAGCCAGCGTTGTCCGGATCGGTTGCGACAAAACTGATTGCCGTTTCGGTGACAGTTAAGCCGGAGACAACCGGCGCGTCGTTGGTGCCGGTGATGCGGAAGCTTACCGCCGTGCTGGCGGTACCGGTGCTGCCGTCCTTGACGTAGGCCGTGAAGTTGTCGGCGACGATGACGCCGCCTGCCAGCGCGTCGGTGTCGGGATCGACGTTGTTGAGCGCGTAGCTCACCACGCCGGTCGCCGTGGTCAGCGTTGCGGTGCCATAGATGCCGGTCTTGGTGTAAGTCACCCCGCCGTCGCCGGTCGCCCAGCCACCCGTCGTGGTCATCGCTGTGTTGTCGTAGACCGCGCTGTCGCCGGTGTCAGGATCAACCTTGGTCAGCGTGATGCTGGCCGAAGCTGTGCCCACTGTGGCAACGCCGGTTTCGACCAACTGGACGCTCTGCGCGCCCGCCGTAACCGTCGGGTTATCGTTGGTGCCGGTGATGGCGAAGTTCACCACCGTGCTGGCGGTGCCGGTGCTGCCGTCGTTGACATAGACCGTGAAATTGTCGCTGACACTCGCGCCCTGCGCCAGGGCATTGGTGTCGGTGTCGTTATTGTCCAGGGCGTAGCTCAGCACGCCGCTCGCGGTCGTCAAGGTCGCGGTGCCGTAGGAGCCCGTTCTGGTGTAGGTCACCCCACCGTTGCTGGTCGCCCAGCCGTTCGTCGTCAGTGCCGTGGCGTCGTAGACCGCCGTATCGCCGCTATCCGGATCAGTCTTGGTCAGCGTAATGCTGGCCGAAGCCGTGCCGGGCTGCGCCACGCCAGCTTCTACCAGCTGAACGCTTTGTGCGCCCGCCGTAACCGTTGGCGCATCGTTGGAGCCGGTGATGGTGACGACCGCGGTGGTCGGGGTGACCCCGCCTTCGCCGTCGACGACGTTGTAGCTGAAGGTCAGCTCGATGCTCTCGGACACACCAAGGGCGTTGAACTGGTTCGGATCGAAGGTCAGCGCGCCGGTCTCGTTGTCGACGCTATAGACCACGGCCGGGGCCCAGGTGCCGTCGGTGACGGCGACGGTGAGCGCGGCGCTGTCGACATCGTCGGTGCGATCCGGGTCGGAGGCGTTGGCGAGCAGATTGATGGTCGCCGGGTTGGCGTCATCCTCGTCGACCGTGGCCACGACCGCGGCGGAAACCACGGGCGCATCGTTGGAGCCGGTGATGGTGACGACCGCGGTGGTCGGGGTGACCCCGCCTTCGCCGTCGACGACGTTGTAGCTGAAGGTCAGCTCGATGCTCTCGGACACACCAAGGGCGTTGAACTGGTTCGGATCGAAGGTCAGCGCGCCGGTCTCGTTGTCGACGCTATAGACCACGGCCGGGGCCCAGGTGCCGTCGGTGACGGCGACGGTGAGCGCGGCGCTGTCGACATCGTCGGTGCGATCCGGGTCGGAGGCGTTGGCGAGCAGATTGATGGTCGCCGGGTTGGCGTCATCCTCGTCGACCGTGGCCACGACCGCGGCGGAAACCACGGGCGCATCGTTGGAGCCGGTGATGGTGAC